>NZ_JBQLZM010000053.1:0-13562 GCF_052168275.1 Parasphingopyxis sp.
CGCTGTTCGATCCCGAAGGCGCGCTGATCGCCAACGCCCCGCATATTCCCGTCCATCTCGGCTCGATGGGCGACAGCATCCGCACGATCATCGAGGCGCGGGGAAATGGCGCGGACGGGCGCGGCATCCGGCCGGGCGACGCCTATGTGCTGAACGCGCCGTATCGCGGCGGCACGCATCTGCCGGACATCACCGTCATCGTGCCTGTCTTCCATCCGGGCGACGATAAGCCCGCGGCCTTCGTCGCCGCGCGCGGCCATCATGCCGATATTGGCGGGATCGCGCCCGGATCGATGCCGTCCGACAGCCGCTCGATCGAGGATGAGGGCGTGCTGCTCGACAATGTGCTGATGGTCGACGAGGGGCGTTTCCTCGAGGCCGAGATGCGCGCGATCCTCGGGGCGGGCGCGCACCCGGCCCGCAATCCGGACCGCAACATCTCCGATCTCAAGGCCCAGCTCGCCGCCTGTACGCGCGGGGCGGAGGAACTGGTGCGGATCGCGGGGGACTACGGCCGCGACGTCGTGACGGCCTATATGAACCACGTCCTCGCCAATGCCGAGGAGGCGGTCCGCCGCCTGATCGAAAAGCTCGACGACGGCGCGTTCACCTATGCGATGGACAATGGCGCGCAGGTTTCCGTCGCGATCGCCGTCGACCGCGAGGCGCGGTCCGCGACGATCGATTTCACCGGCACCAGCGACCAGCAGCCGGACAATTTCAACGCCCCCCATTCGATCACCCGCGCCGCGACGCTCTATGTCGTGCGCACCCTGATCGACGATGCGATCCCGATGAACGACGGGTGCCTGAGGCCGATCGAACTCGTCGTGCCCGAAGGATCGATGCTCAATCCCCAATATCCGGCCGCCGTCGTCGCGGGCAATGTCGAGACGAGCCAGGTCGTCACCGATGCGCTGTTCGCGGCGACGGGCCGGCTCGCGCCGTCCGCGGGCACGATGAACAATTTCACCTTCGGCAACGAGCGCCATCAATATTACGAGACGATCGCCGGCGGCTCGGGCGCGGGACCCGACCATGACGGCACCAGCGCGGTCCAGACGCATATGACGAACAGCCGGCTGACCGATCCCGAGATTCTCGAAACCCGGCTGCCGGTGCTGCTCGAAAGCTTCGCGATCCGGCACGGATCGGGCGGGGAAGGCCGGCACCGGGGCGGCGACGGCACGGTACGCCGGGTGCGCTTTCTCGAAGCGATGCAGGCGAACATGCTCGCCAACCGCCGCCGCATCCCGCCCAAGGGCATCAGGGGCGGAGGAGATGCGGCGCCGGGGCGCAACTATGTCGTGCGGACGGACGGCAGCCGGGAAGAGCTGCCCGCGACGGCATCGAGCGCGCTGGAACCGGGCGACGTCTATGTGATCGAAACGCCCGGGGGTGGCGGATATGGGGGGAAGCAGAAGTGAAACAAAATCCGTGTGCCCTGAGCTTGTCGAAGGGCCGTCCTTCACTTTTCCGCACTCGAAGAAGAAAGAGCAGGGCTTCGACAGGCTCTGCCCGAACGGGTTGTTTCCATGACTGACTATCTCGTCCTGTCCGGCATCCTCGTCGTGGTCGTCGGCTTCGCGCTGCGGCTCAACCCGCTGCTCGTCGTCACCCTGGCGGCGCTGGCCACCGGGCTGCTCGGCGGGCTCGATCTGGTGGCCGTGATCTCGGCCTTCGGCGCGGCGTTCAACGACAATCGCTATATCAGCGTCGTCTGGATCGTTCTCCCGGTGATCGGCCTGCTCGAACGTTATGGCCTGCAACAGCGCGCCCGGGCCGTGATCGAACGGATACGCGGCGCGACGATGGGGCGGTTGCTGCTGCTCTACCTGCTGTTTCGCCAGATTACCGCCGCGCTCGGGCTGACATCGGTGGCCGGCCATGCCCAGACCGTCCGTCCGCTCGTTGCGCCGATGGCCGAGGCGGCGGCGGAGAAGACGCATGGCGAACTCGAAGAGGATGAGCGCGAACAGGTACTCGGCATGTCGGCGGCGACCGACAATATCGGGCTGTTCTTCGGCGAGGACATCTTCGTCGCCATCGCCTCGATCCTGCTGATCCAAGGCGTGTTCCAGAGCTACGGCTACGAGCTGACGCCGCTCCAGCTCTCGGTCTGGGCGATCCCGACCGCGATCTGCGCCTTCATCATTCACGGGTCGCGCCTGCTGTGGTTCGACAGGCGGCTTGGCGGGCAGGCGGCGAGGGCGCGGCCATGATCACGCTCACCTGGCTCTACGTGCTGGCGGGCATCGCCTTCACATTGTTCGCGCTGATGAGCGCGCTCGACCGGACCAATGGCAAACGGTTCGGCAACGCCGCCTTCTGGGGCCTGCTCGCGGCCAGCTTCTTCTTCGGCGGCTATCTGAGCGATTTCGCCAACGGCATTCTCGTGCTGGCGCTCGTCGGCATTGCCGGTCTGGGCTGTCTCGGCCGCAGCGATCCGCCGACGACCGGCCTAGAGGAGCGGCTCGGACTGTCCGAAAAGTTCGGCAACAGGCTCTTCCTGCCGGCGCTGATCATCCCGATCACGGCGTTCGCCGGCACCATCCTCTACAACTATACGCCGTTCGGGGAGTCCGGGCTGTTCGAGGCGCGCTGGGTGACGCTGATCCTGCTCGGGCTGGGCGTGCTCCTCGCGCTCCTCGTCTGCCTGGCCTGGCTCAGGCCGCCGCTGCTCGCGCCGGTCGAGGAGGGCAGGCGGCTGATGGATTCCATCGGCTGGGCCGCGGTCCTCCCGCAGATGCTCGCAGCGCTCGGTGCGGTGTTCGCGCTCGCAGGTGTCGGCGATGTGATCGGCGGGATCGCCGGCGGGATCATCCCCGAGGGCAGCGTCTTCGTCACGGTGCTGATCTTCTGCCTCGGCATGGCGCTGTTCACGATGATCATGGGCAACGCCTTCGCCGCCTTCCCGGTGATGGCGGCGGCGATCGGCATACCGTTTCTGGTGATCGACTATGGCGGCAACCCGGCGATCATCGGCGCGATCGGCATGCTGGCGGGTTTCTGCGGCACCCTGATGACGCCGATGGCGGCGAACTTCAACATCGTCCCGGCCGCGCTGCTCGAGCTGAAGAGCCAATATGGCGTGATCCGGATGCAGGTCGCCACGGCGATACCGCTGCTGGCCTGCAACATCCTTCTCATCTATTTTCTGGCGTTCTGATGGACGTTGTCATTGCGAGGAGCGGAGCGACGAAGCAATCCAGAGCGGCAGGCGGTGTCATTTGCGGTTCTGGATTGATTCGCTGCGCTCGCATTGACGGTATGGAAGGCTGATGGACGACGAACTGACCCCCGAACTCGCCGCAACATTCGCCCGTATCGCGCTCGGCCATGTCACGCGGCAATATCCGCACAAGCTCGATCATGTGCTGAACGGGCCGGAGGATGCACGCGAGCCCCGGGCGCTCCACCCGATCTTTTTCGGCAGTTTCGACTGGCACAGCTGCGTCCATGGCTATTGGATGCTGCTGACCCTGCGGCGGCTGTATCCGGACGCGCCGGTCGCTGCGGATATCGAGGCGCTGGCGGACCGGATGCTGACCGAGGAGAAGGTCGGCGGGGAACTCGCCTATCTCGATCGCGAATATTCGGGCGGGTTCGAGCGGCCCTATGGCTGGGCCTGGCTGCTCGCGCTGCACGCCGAGGCGGCGCGGCACGGGGATCGCGACTGGAGCGCGAATCTCGAACCGCTGGCCCGCGAATTCGCCGAACGGTTCAAGCTGTTCCTGCCCAAACAGGGCTATCCGATCCGCACCGGGACGCATTACAACACCGCCTTCGCGCTGGTGCTCGCGCATGGCTGGGCAGAGGCGCATGATGCGGACCTGCACGGCCTGATCCGCGAGCGCGCCGGTTTCTACTACGGCGTGGATCGCGACTGCCAGGCCTGGGAGCCGGGCGGGGACGAGTTCCTTTCCTCGGCGATGATCGAGGCGCTGCTGATGCGGACCGTTCTCGGCAAGGCGGATTTCGCCGAATGGTTCGCCGCCTTCCTGCCACGGCTCGATATCGGCGAACCGGCGAGCCTGTTCACGCCCGCCCGGCCCGGCGACCGCAGCGACGGCAAGATCGCGCATCTCGACGGCTTCAACCTGGCGCGGGCCTGGTGCTGGCGGAGCATCGCCGATGCGCTGCCGCAAGATCTGGAGGCGCAGGCGGCGCAGGTTGCCGACCGGCATCTCGCCGCGAGCCTGCCCCATGTCGAAGGCGACTATATGGGCGAGCACTGGCTGGCGAGCTTCGCGGTGCTGGCATTGATGGCCGTAAAATCGAACTAACATCATTGCGAGGAGCAACGCGACGAAGCAATCCAGAGCGGCAGGCGATGTCGTTTGTGGCTCTGGATTGGTTGACCTGCGGTCGCTTTCGGCCCGCTGCGCTCGCAATGACGGTTTGAATTTGGCTAGCTCTCCGCCGCATCCAGCGCCTCGGACGCCTTGGTCCACAGCTCTTCCTGTTCGGCGATCTTCTCGTCCAGCTGCGCCCGTTTCATCATCAGCTCGGTCATCGTCGCCGTCGCGAGGTCGCCCTCGGCTTCGTCGGGCGCGAACATCGCCCGGTCGATAACCGAGCGCTGCGTCTCCAGTTTGGCGATCGCCGCTTCGGCCTCCTTCGCCCTTTTGCGCAATTCCTGCGTCTGCCGGCGGGCTTCGGCCGCGTCCTTGCGCGCCTGCTTCGCGTTCTTGCGGGCGCCGGACTTCGGTTCGGGCGCGGGTTCGTTCTTCCCGAGCACCAGATCGGTATAATCGTCGATCGATCCGTCGAACTCGGCCGCGGTGCCGTCCTCGATCAGGATCAGCCGGTCGGCGGTCAGCTCCAGCATGTGCCGGTCATGGCTGACGATCACGACCGCGCCCGCATAATCGGCCAGCGCCTGGACCAGCGCCTCGCGCGCGTCAACGTCGAGATGGTTGGTCGGCTCGTCGAGGATCAGCAGGTGCGGAGCGTCGCGCGTGATCAGTGCCAGCGCCAGCCGCGCGCGTTCGCCGCCCGACAGCTTGCGCACTTCGATCGTCGCCTTGTCGCCGGAGAAGCCGAACCGGCCGAGCTGGGCGCGCACCGCGCCGGGCTTCGCCTCGGGCATTGCGCGGGTCATATGGTCGAGCGGCGTATCGTCGCCGTCCAGTTCCTCGACCTGGTATTGGGTGAAATAGCCGACCCGCGTCTTGCCGTGGATCGCGATTTCGCCGGCCATCGGATCGAGCTGCCCGGCGAGAAGCCGCGCCAGGGTCGTCTTGCCATTGCCGTTGCGGCCGAGAAAGGCGAGCCGGTCCTCGGGGTCGATCCGGAGCGAGAGACGCGAGAGGACGGGCTCGCCCTCCGCATAGCCGACCGCGGCGTCCTCGAGCACGATCATCGGCGGCTTCATCTCGCCGGGGCTCGGAAAGCCGAAGACGAGGCTGGGATCCTCGACCGCCGCCTCGACCGGCGTCATGCGGGCGAGCGCCTTCATCCGGCTCTGCGCCTGTTTCGCGGCATGCGCCTTGGCGCGCCAGCGGTCGACGAACGCCTGCAGCTTCTCGCGCTCGGCGATCTGCTTGGCGCGCACGCTCGCCGCCTGCGCCGCCTGTTCGGCGCTCTGCTTCTCGAACGCGTCATAGCCGCCCGGATAGAGCTTTGTCTTCCCGCCCTTCAGGTGCAGGATATGGTCGACGACATTGTTGAGCAGATCGCGTTCATGGCTGATCACCAGCATCGTCCCGCGATAGTCGCGCAGGAAATTCTCGAGCCACAGCGTCGCCTCGAGATCGAGATGGTTAGACGGTTCGTCGAGCATCAGCATATCGGGCGCGACGAACAGCAGGGCAGCGAGCGCGACGCGCATCCGCCAGCCGCCGGAAAAGCTTTCGAGCGGCTGCGCCTGCATCGCCTCGTCGAAGCCGAGGCCGCTCAGGATGCGCGCGGCGCGGGCGGGCTGCGCATGTGCGTCCATCGCGTTCAGCCGTTCGTGAATATCGCTGATCCGCTGCGGATCGGTCGCCGCCTCGGCCTCGGCGAGTAGCGCCGCGCGTTCGCGGTTGGCCGCGAGCACGGTTTCGAGCGGCGATTGCCGCCCCGCGGGCGCCTCCTGCGCCAGATAGCCGATCCGCATGTCCTTGGGCATGTCGATCGCGCCGTCATCGGCTTCGAGCTGGCCGGTCAGCGTGCGCATCAAGGTCGATTTGCCCGCGCCGTTGCGCCCGGTCAGCCCGACCTTCGCGCCCGGCGGAATCGCAGCCGTCGCGCCGTCGAGGATCACCGTGCCGCCAAGCCGGACCTTGATGTTGCTGAAATTGATCATCGGGGCGCCGCCTATAGCGGAAACGGCGCGCGACGCCAGACCGTTGATCAGCCCCGCCGGACCGCCTCGACGAGCCGGTCGTAGATATAGTCGCTGATCGGCGTATCGAACCGGCAGCCGGCCAAGAACCCGTCGCGCCAGACAACCTTCGCGACGAGCGGCTGGAAGCCGGGCAGGTAGACGAACACGGTTTCGCCCTCGGCGAGGTTCAGCGCGCTGTCGATCCGGAAACCGGTCTGCGATATGTCGGTCAGATCCGCCTTGGTCCGCGGATAACCCCGCTTGCGCATGCCGATCCGCGCATCGGTCATCTCGCGTGCGTGGCGTCGGGCTTCCGCCGGTTCGGGCGGGCGGGCGTCCGTGCGGGCCGTACCGATCGATATATCGATCACGTCCATGTGCCTTCTTCCCGCGCGGACCGTCTCGGCATCACCTCGTGCGGCGCGACGATCGGAGAAACGTCGACATCGTCGAGGTCGATCGGTTTCGCGAAGCGCGCGGCGAACCTGCGCAACTCCTGGCGGACGACCGTCGCGTCGACCGTCCCGACGCCGTTGATCCCGATCCCGATCGACTGGCCGAGCTCGAGCGGGACCCGGGTCGTTCCGGCAAATCCGCTGGCCGACAGGTCGTGCGTGCGCGCCATGCCGAGTACGACGCCGCCCAGCGACAGCTGAACGTGCGTCAGCAGCGGCAGTCGGGCGTCCCGCCGTCGGTTTTCAGGGCTCGATTGCATATCTCTTACTCTCAACTCGCGACGCAGTTTCGAGTAAAATAGTGAAAAATCAGCTAATTAGCATTTGCTAATCGCGATCAGTGGCCGGAACCGACAGACGCGACGGACATTGTCGCAATCCTCCGCCGATTCGCGGATGTCAGGCCTGGCCGCTGCCCACCACGAAGCTCGCGACCGTCGTCGTGCTGCCGCCGATATTGAGCATCCCGAACGTATCGGCGCCCTCGACCTGATAGTCGCCGGCCATCCCGGTTACCTGTTTCGCGCAGTCGAGCATCATGCGCACGCCCGTCGCGCCGACCGGATGGCCGAGGCCGATCAGGCCGCCGCTCGGGTTGATCGGATGCGCGCCGTCGATCGCGATCGCGCCATTTTCGATGATCTTCCAGCTTTCGCCGGGCGCGGTCAGGCCGAGATGGTCGATCGCCATATATTCGGTGGTCGTGAAGCAGTCATGGACCTCGATGCCGGACAGGTCCTTGGCCGAACCGATCGCGGCGCGGTCGAGCGCGTCGGCGACTGCCTTGCGGACATGCGGGAAGACATAGTCCTCGGCCTTGCTCGCTTCGATTTTCGGCTGATAGCCGATATGCGCGGTGGTATGGCCCCAGCCGTCGATCCGCGCGAGGTCGTCGAGCGTCTTGCCATGCTTTGCGGCATAGGCGCGCGCCTTCTCCTCGCCCGCGAGGAAGATCACCGCGCCGCCGTCCGAAACCTGCCCGCAATCCTGCCGCCGGATGCGGCCGTCGATCACCGGGTTGGCCGCGTCATCCTCTTCGAAGCTCGCATTGCCGAACGTCCAGTTGCGGGTCTGCGAATTCGGGTTGCGGCGGCCATTGGCGAAATTGTTGCGCGCGATCTCGGCAAGATGGGCGTGCTTCAGTCCGAAGCGCCGCTCATATTCGTCGCCGAGTTCCGAGAAGATGTGCGGCCAGGGATATTTGACGCCCTCGCATTCCTTGCCGGAGAACATCGCCGGCCCGCCGATATATTGCGCGGCCGTATCGCCGGGCACGTTGCGCATCATCTCGATCCCGAGCACGCAGACGCAATCGTAGCGGCCGGCCTCGATCTCGGCCATCGCGGAGAGGATCGCCATGCTCCCCGAGGCGCAGGCGGCCTCGTGGCGCTGGGCCGGCATGCCCGAGAAGCGATCGTCGACCGCAGCGAAAAAGCCGCCCAGCTGGCCCTGGTTGCAGAACAGCTCGGCGGTGAAATTGCCGACATGGGCGGATTCGATCTCCTCGGGTTCGAGGCCGGTATCGGCGAGGCCGCCCTCGAGCGTCGCCTTGAACATGGCGAACAGATCGTCGCCCTCGCGATGCCAGTTCCGCGAGAAATCGGTCTGGTAACCGCCGAGAATGAATACGGGTGCGCTCATGCCGTCCTCCACCGGGTGAGGCTTACGGATACGTAAGCTGGTTTCGTAATGCAAGTTTTGCTACCCGAATCGCCCCGGGTCGCGACCGGCCGGTTTCGACGATCAATCCGAAGGCGAAAGAAAGCAATTATGAACGGCAATATCCGTACCTCCATGTCGACTCTCGCAAGCCGGATATCGCTCCCCGCGATCGTGGCGCCGATGTTCCTCGTGTCGGGGCCCGAGCTGGTCAATGCGAGCCGCCGCGCCGGCACGATCGCCTCCTTTCCCTTTCCCAACGCCCGGACCACCGGGATACTCGACGACTGGCTGGCGCAGACCTGCCGGACGGCGGATGACGAGGGCAGGGCGCTGGCCCCGATCGCCGCGAACATGATCACCCACAGCAGTTACGACCGGCTCGGCGAAGAGCTCGACCTGATCGCCAGGCACAAGCCCGATATCGTCATCACCGCGCTGGGCGGTCCGCAGCCCGTGCTGCCGATCGTGCACGATTATGGCGGGCTGGTCTTCGCCGACGTCGCCAGCATCGATTATGCGCGCAAGGCCGCGGACCTCGGCGTCGACGGGCTGGTGCTGATCTGCTCGGGCGCGGGCGGCCATACCGGCAAGATTTCGCCCTTCGCCTTCGTGACCGCGGTCCGCGAATTCTTCGACGGGATCGTCGTGCTGGGCGGCGGAATCGCGACCGGCGGGGCGATCCGCGCGGCCGAGATACTGGGCGCGGATTTCGCCTATATGGGCACCGGCTTCATCGCCGCCGAAGAGAGTCTGGCGACCGACGCCTACCGGCAGATGGTCATCGACGCGACGTTCAACGATCTCGTCGCGAGCAGCGCCTTCACCGGCGCGCGCGCCTATTATCTGCGCCAGAGCCTCGAAGCGGCCGGCTATGACGCGGCGCAGCTCGGGCAGAAGGACGGACCCGACTTCGCCAAGTCGCAGAGCAGCATCAAGGCGTGGCGCGATCTCTGGTCGGCCGGGCATGGCGTCGGATCGGTCCATGCGGTCGAGCCGGCGGCGGCCATCATCGCCCGGCTGCGTGACGAATATGCCGCAGCCTGCGCCCATGAATCTGCTTATGCTACTAACTTGCATTGACAGACCCACTATCGCCCGGTAGCTCTTGAGGCGAGATCGCGGAACAGGCCGAAAACGGCACGAAGGCGGTCCGTGCTTTGGGGAGGTTTTATGCAGATTAAGGGCTCAGTATCGCTGGCGGCCATCGCCGCAACATTTCTCGGCGCCGCACCGGCATGGTCGCAGACGGAACCCGCAAATACGGCGACGCAGGATCAGACCGCGCAGGCGGAGGATTATTCGCCGCTCGGCCAGATCGTCGTCACCGCCCAGCGCCGCGACACCGATCTGCAGACGACGTCGGTCGCGATCACCGCCTTTTCGGCGGATACGCTCGAAAACGAGCGCATCCTGAGCTTCGAGGATCTGGCGAGCCGCTCAACATCGCTGTCCTTCACCGCGCTGTCGCCGCTCGACCAGGAATTCAACATCCGCGGCATCACCAACACCCGGCTCGACTCTCCCTCGGCCGACCAGTCGATCGGCATCTTCGTCGACGAGGTCTATGTCGGCCGTTCGGGCCTGTTCAATTTCGACCTTTTCGACATCGAGCGGGTCGAGGTCATTCGCGGGCCGCAGGGCGTGCTGCTTGGCCGCAACGTCGTCGGCGGCGCGATCAGCATCATCACCGCCCAGCCCGAACAGACGCCGGGCGGTTCCTTTACCTTCTCCTACGGCAATTTCGACGAAGTCCTCGCCCGCGGGCATGTGACGGGCGGATTGTCGGACACCGTCTCGGCCCGGCTCTCCTTCCAGACCCGCAATCGCGACGGCTATAACCGCGACATCCTTCACGGCCGCGATCTCGACGATGTCCAGTCGGTCCAGCTGCGCGGGCAGTTGCTCCACGAGGGCACCGAAGGCTTCACCGCCCGGCTGATCGTCGATTACACCAACGACCAGTCGAACGGCTTCCACAGCGTGGCGATCAACGCGCCCGACCCGACGACGCAGGGGCCGTGGAGCGCCGCACGCGAGGCGGTGAGCGCCGCGCTCGGCCGGCCGTTGCGCATCCGCGAAAGCCTGCCCGAACATCCCCGCTATGCGGGCGATGCGAACGAAACCCCGCAGGAGCTCGACCGCGAGGCCTGGGGCATCACGCTGCAGCTCTCCCAGGAGTTCGACGGCTTCGCGACGCTCGAAAGCGTCACCGGCTATCGCCATGGCGACGCCTTTAACCTGTACGACCAGACCGGCATCGGCCCCGATAACGGCTTCGGCGTGTTGACCCCGACCCTGTTCACCTTCCCGGTCAACGAGACCGAGGAGATCGACCAGTTCAGCCAGGAAATCCGGCTCGTCTCCGATCCGGTGCCGCAGGGTTTCGACTGGATCGTCGGCGCCTATTACCAGCGCGACGAAGTCGACAAGTTCGACCGCTTCTGGGCAGAGGTGCCGCTGCCGGTGCTCGTCACCCTTTCCGGCGAATCCACCTGGGACAATAGCGCGACGAACGAGACCTATGCGATCTTCGGTCAGGTCGGTTACCGGTTCAGCGACCAGTTCCGCATCGTGGCGGGCATCCGCTACACGCATGACAGCAAGGAAGGCCGCGTGACCGGCACCGCCGTCGAGGGCGGCGACCAGTTCAACCCGACCGACCTGGTCGCGCTGACCCCGCTCGCCGCTACGTTTAGCGAAGGCGAGAGTTTCACCGCATCCTACAGCGACAGCTGGAGCGAGGTGACGCCCCAGGCGACGCTCGAGTTCACGCCGAACGACGACCTGTTCTTCTACGCCACCTATTCGACCGGCTTCAAAGGCGGCGGGTTCGAGGACGATCCGGCCAATGCGGTCGCCGCCCAGACCAGCTACGATCCGGAAACGGTGACGAGCTTCGAAGTCGGCGCGAAGATCGATTTTCTCGATCGCCGGGCGCGGTTGAACATCGCGGCCTTCCTGCTCGACTACCAGAATCTGCAGGTCACGCAGACCAACCAAGACTGCCTGTGCAACATCACCGACAACGCGGCCGACGCCGAGATCCTGGGCATCGAGTTCGAGGCGCAGTTCGCGATCACCGACAATTTCATCCTGTTCGGCGGCGCGACCTTCCTCGACACGCAATATAACGATTTCATCGACTCGCTCGGCCGCGACGCGTCGGGCAATTTCCTGCAGCGCACGCCCGACTATCAGTTCAACATCGGCGGCGATCTGAGCGTCGATATCGGCGACTGGGAAGATGCGCTGACCTTCCACGTCAACTACACGCATCGCGGCAAGATGTTCTGGGCGCCGGAAAATGTGAACTTCGAGGAGGATTACGGTCTGCTCGACGGGCGCATCTCCTTCACGCCCAACAATGGCGACTGGGTCTTCTCGATCTACGGCCGCAACATCACCAACGAGTTGTACCGGACCAACATTATCCCCTTCTTCGGGGACGAGGTCTCCCGGCTTGGCGCGCCGCGCACCTATGGCGCGGAGCTCAGGGTCCGTTTCTGACGGGCAATCTCCAGACTGGGGCGCCGGATCTCGCGATCCGGCGCCCTTCTTTTCGGGTCGATCGAAAGAGCGCTCGAGCGAACATGCCGGGCGAGACCGGATTGAACCGGATCGTCGTTGCGAGGGCCGAAGGCCCGCGGCAATCCAGAGCCGCAACGCGCATCGCCCGTTGCCCAGGATTGCTTCGCTACGCTCGCAATGACGCGTGTTTCAAGGTGCGGGCGTCAGAGCCTCGCAACGGCGGTATTGGTCTCGCTCTGCCGCCATTCTCTCAGAAACGCTCGTAACTGAAATCGGCCGGCGCTTTTTTGCCGAGCACCATCTGCGGATGGTCGGGATCGAACAGGCCGAGGCACCAGGTCTCGTTGGCCGGTTCGTCGCGGTTCCAGTCGAGCGCGATTCTGCGGTGGGCGATCTTCCATTCGCCGTCGCGCCTCTCCATCCGGTCGACGATCCGGCCGCCGGTCAGCGTGTCCCAAGGCTCGCCGTCCTTTTCGAACCGGGCGAAGGTGATCACATAGGATTCGGCATAAGCCATATCGCCGTCGAGCTCGACATGGCTGTTGCAGACATAATGGCCCATCACCCCGGTCTTCTGCATCCGCGGCACGGCCTCGTCGATATAGGGATGGGCGGGGCCGCTATAGGTGCTGCCATGTTCCTCGATCGCGTCCTCCCAGTAGCAGGATTTGAGCAGCTCGCCGTCGGCCCGGTCGACGCCGCGCGCATAGCGCATGACGACGTCCCGGATGTCCTGCTTGGCGATGACGGTCTCGATCGTGTTGGCATAGCTGGCCACGGCTATTCCCCTTCGAATTCGCGGCTGTCGGCCCAGATCGCATGGGTGCCGCTGCTGATCCGGTGGGGCAGGGCGATCCGGCAGACCGGCCCGGCCTCGATATCCCCGGCGTCGAACAGCACGCATTCGGACCGGTCGTTGGCCATGTCGATCGTGAAGCTGATGATATAGCCGTCATCCTCGTCGGTGCCGCCGATCCGCGGGACGAAGGCCGGTTCGCTCGCATATTGCTCGTCTGGAAAGTCGAACTTGGTCGATTCCCCGGTCTCGAAATCATGCTTGACGAGGCCGTTGAAGAGGAACCAGCCCGGCTTGGTCGTCGTGCTGTAGAGGTAGCGCGTTTTCTTGCCCTGGTAATTGCGGTTGAAGCAGCCGAATTCGAGGATGCGGTCGTCGAGGCGTTCCTCGATCGTCTCGCCGGTCTTCAGGTTGAACCGCCAGCGATGCAGCTTGGGCTTCATCGAATGCTCGTCGACATAGGCCATCAGCTGCGCATATTGCGGCGGCGCGCCTTCGAGCGGCTTGGGCTGCGGGTCTTCCTGGAAATAGCCTTCGAGGACGATCTCGTCGCCGTCCTCGTAGGAATTCATCCAGTGCAGCACATAGGTGGGTTCCGCCTCGAACCAGCGGATATCCTCTTCGTTGCCATAGCGAGGGATGATCGCGAACCGGGTCTTCATCTCGGGATGGAAGCGCGCGGCATGATGGCCCTGCTTCAACCCTTCCGGATCCCAGAAGAGCGGCAGGTCGTTGAAGATCGAGTAATTCTCGGTGAAGGCCATGTCGTGCGGGAGGCGCGGCCCGGGCAACGGGATCGGGACGTAGTGGG
>NZ_JBQLZM010000054.1:0-22999 GCF_052168275.1 Parasphingopyxis sp.
CGTCGCCGCTGAACAGCCAGAGGAGGAGCAAGAGCGCGATCACCCCGCCGCCGATCAGCACGGCCAGGCGGCGCGGCGAAGTTTCGGCATCGCGATCGAGCTGGAAAAGGCCGGGCCGCTGCTCAGCCATGCTGCATTCTCCTCGGCGCGCGGTTGCTAGGGCCGACACATGACAATGTGATGACAGAATACAACCCGCAAGCCGCCCGGGCCAGACCGGCAACCGCGAAAACGGGCTTGCCATCGCCCCCGCCGAACCTGCACTACTGGCCCGCATGCATAGGGAGACTGACAGGTGAGCGAGCAAGATGTTTTCCCGGTTCCGGCGCCATGGGCGAAACGGGCCCATGCCGACAAGGCGGAATATGAGCTGCTCTACGGCCGATCGCTCGCCGATCCCGGCACCTTCTGGCTCGAACAGGCGCGCACGCTCGACTGGATCAAGCGGCCCGAGATATCGGGCGACTGGAGCTTCGACGCCAGCGACTTCCACATCAACTGGTTCACCGATGGCCAGCTCAACGTTTGCGCCAACTGCATCGATCGTCACCTCGCCGAGCGGCGCGAGGATGTCGCCATCATCTGGGAGCCCGACGATCCCGCCGAGGAGCCCAGGCGCTTTACCTATGGCCAGCTGCATGAAGAGGTCTGCCGGTTCGCCAACGTCCTGAAGCAGGAGGGCGTGCGACGCGGCGACCGGGTGACCGTCTATATGCCGATGATCCCCGAGGCGGCATTCGCCGTGCTGGCCTGCGCACGGATCGGCGCCGTCCATTCGGTCGTCTTCGGCGGCTTCTCGCCCGACGCCCTGGCGGGCCGGATCACCGACTGCGACAGTAGCCATGTCATCACCGCCGACGAAGGCCGGCGCGGCGGCAAGCGGGTCGCGCTCAAGGCGAATGTCGACAAGGCGGCCGAACAGGTCACGAGCCTCAAAAAGGTCATCACGATCCGGGCGACGGGCGGCGCGGTCGACATGACGGAGGGACGCGACGTCTGGTATCATGAAGCCGCCGAGACCGTGGACACCCAATGCCCGCCCGAGACGATGGGCGCGGAGGACCCGCTGTTCATCCTCTACACGTCGGGATCGACCGGGAAGCCCAAGGGCGTGCTGCACACGTCCGGCGGCTATCTGCTCTGGGCCTCGCTGACGCACAAATATGTGTTCGATTACAATCCCGGCGAAATCTACTGGTGCGCGGCCGATATCGGCTGGGTCACCGGGCACAGCTATATCGTCTACGGCCCGCTCGCGAACGGTGCGACCACGCTCATGTATGAGGGCGTTCCCAACTGGCCCACGCCCAGCCGCATCTGGGAAGTGGCCGACCGGCACAATGTCGAGATCCTCTACACCGCACCGACCGCATTGCGTGCGCTGATGCGCGAGGGCGATGAATATGTCCGGAAGACGAGCCGGGCGAGCATCCGCCTGCTCGGCACGGTCGGCGAGCCTATCAATCCCGAAGCCTGGCGCTGGTATCACAATGTCGTCGGCGAAGGCCGCTGCCCGATCGTCGATACCTGGTGGCAGACCGAAACCGGCGCGGCGATGATCGCCCCCCTGCCCGGCGCGACCGACCTCAAGCCCGGCAGCGCGACCAAGCCCTTTTTCGGCATCGAGCCCCAGATCGTCGACGGCGAGGGGAAAATCCTGCACGGCGCGACCGAGGGCAATCTGTGCATCGCCCGCTCCTGGCCCGGCCAGATGCGCACCGTGTACGGCGATCACGCCCGTTTCTTCGACACCTATTTCACGACCTTCCCAGGCAAATATTTCACCGGCGACGGCTGCCGGCGGGACGCGGACGGCTATTACTGGATCACGGGGCGGGTCGACGACATGATCAACGTTTCGGGCCACCGGATGGGGACCGCGGAAGTCGAAAGCGCGCTCGTGCTTCACAAGGACGTATCGGAAGCCGCGGTCGTCGGCATGCCGCACGAGGTGAAGGGTCAGGGCATCTACGCCTATGTGACGCTCAACGCGAACACCGAGCCGAGCGAAGAGTTGCGCAAGGAGCTGGTAAGCTGGGTGCGGACCGAAATCGGACCGATCGCTTCGCCCGATGCGATCCAGTTCACGCCGGCCCTGCCCAAGACCCGCTCGGGCAAGATCATGCGCCGCATCCTGCGCAAGATCGCGGAAGGCGATGTCAGCAGTCTCGGCGATACGAGCACCCTGGCGGAACCGGCGGTGGTGGACGAACTCGTCGCGAACCGGATCGGCTAGTCTCGCTCGGCCACAAGCGGCGGCACGACGCTGCGATCGGCGATCCAGCCTTCAAGCGCCGCGATGTCCGGGATGCGCACGGCGCGATAGCCGGTCTCGACAAGCCCCGCGTCCGCCAGCTCGGCCAACGCCTTGCCGGCCGTCACCCGGCTGGTCGCAATCGCTTCGGCAAGCCCCGACTGGCTGCCGCGCACGACATACCCCTCCCCGTCCCGTGCCGCCATTGCGATCAGGGTCTTCGCCAGTCGCACGGACGCCGGAAGGCGGCGTTGATCGTCGAGCCGTTCGAGCGCCAGCGACAACTGGCTCGCGAGCGTGACGAGCAGATGATCGCGCAGCTCCGGCTGCTGATCGATCAACCGCCTGAAGCGATCGCGCGATACCTCGCGGATCACGGTATCGCCCACCGCCACCGCGTCCATCGCCCGGGGAATGTCGAGAAACAGCGTCATCTCGCCGAAACTGTCGCCGGCCTTCATATCGATATAGGTCGAGCGCCCGCCCTCCGGATCGGTCGTGCTCAGCCGCGCCGTGCCTGCGCCGACGATCGACAGGCCGGGCTTGCGGTCGCCGCGCTGCTGGATCGTCGCGCCGTCCGGGTAGCGCACCAGCACCCCGGCCGTCTCGACCGCCGCGCGCAGGGCCGGCGGCATCCGGCCGATGAACCGGCCGAGTAACGGCGAAAGCGCCGCGTCGCTCAATTGCTAACTTCTTGGCAGTTCATGGAAACGCTTCCTGCTACGATTCGATCCGTCAGGCAAGGAAGAGGGTGTCATGCAGACGAGCACGATCATCATATTGGCGATCTATTTCGGCTTCGCGCTGATCGAGCTGGCGCGTACCGGCCTGTTCAGCAAGCCCGAACAGACGAGGGGCGACGGGATCGTCGAGGCGGTCAGCACCGTGGTCCTTCTCTTCGTCACCCAGCCGCTGATCCTGTTCAGTGCCGCCTGGATCGCGGGCGCGATCGCGCCGCAATATGCCGGCGCGCTGGCGGGCACCCCGATCCTCGCCGCGATCGGGCTGTTCCTGATATTCGACGACATGATGCAATATTGGTGGCACCGCGCGGCGCACAGCTTTCCCTGGCTCTACAAGCTGCACCGCCCCCATCACGATGCGCGCTATATGAGCATCCGCCTCGTCTACCGGAACAACCTCTTCTATTATCTGACCATGCCCGGCATCTGGTTCTCGGGCGTGCTCGTCTATCTCGGTCTCGGCTATGTCTATGCCGGCTATATCGTCGTGAAGCTGGCGGTGATCATCGGCGCGCATTCCGACGTCGCCTGGGACCGGCCGCTCTACCGGATCGCCTGGCTGTCGCCGGTCATGCGGATCGTCGAACGGACGATCTCCACGCCATCGACCCACCACGCCCATCACGGCCGCCACAAGGCCGACGGCGTCACCAACTATAAGGGCAATTTCGGGAACCTGCTCTTCTTCTGGGATGTGCTGTTCGGCACGGCCAAGATCACGCGCCGCTATCCCGACAGCTATGGCGTCGAGAACCTCCCCCCGACCTCGACCGGCGAGATGCTGGTCTGGCCGCTGATCAGCACGGGCAATTCGGCCGAAGGAGAGATGCCGGACGCGACGGCGATCGCATGGTTTCCGTGGCTCGACCCGACGGTCGAGCGCCGCACCGGCCCGTACCCGGTCCCCCATCGTACACCCTGAGTGGGAGACCGGGTGGGGGTACGGGCCGGTGCGGTTGCTTTCCGACACGGCGTTGGCGGCAATTCTGAGGGCTCACTCCACCGCTCACGATCGGGTCACGGCGACCGATCTCTCGCTTTCCGCGCCACACATCGAGAGTGATCGATGCCCCGGACAGAGTGAGAGCCGACCGGTTTGCGCGAGAGGGCTCCGATTTCCCTTGTGACGAAGACCCAAATTTCCGCGAAAGCCTAGACTGGGTGGTAGCGCTCTCCTACGGGAGCCCGATGACGCTGGCATCATCGGATAAAGTGGCAGCGATTGCTGCCGACATTTTACAATCGAATACCGGCGAAACGATTTTGGAGATCACTCCATTTCGCGGATATGTCTGGCGTGGCGGCAAGGCCTTTTATCGCGCCGAGACGCGAGGAGGCACCTATTTCGTCAAAGTCAGAAAGAACCCGCCAAGCGACCGGGGCGGCCTGTTCGAAATGCTCGCGAACCTGCCGCAGCCCTGCTACCGCGCTCCACTGCTGATCGGCTGTCAGAAAAATATCGAAATATGGAAATACCAATCCGGCGACGGCAAGTCGCTCGCATCTTATTCGCAAGGCGAACTGGAGCGGCTGGTCGAGGCGGTCGCGACCACGGATGCCACGGCCAAACCGCCGACCGAACTGCCAAAAACTTTCTGGCTCAAACGGACGTCCGGCGAATTGCGGCTACGCGCGAAAACGGACCCCGAATTCGCCCGCTATTTGCCGCAGATACGCCGGTTCGGAGCTTTGGAGCACCGAATATTTCGTTCGTTCAAATACACGCATATCACCCATAACGATCTGCACAGTTCGAACGTGATTATGACGGCAGAGCGAGTGTACCTGGTAGACTGGGACAGCGTTTCTCTGGGACCGCCCGGCGCTTCGCTTCGCGCGATGAGCAATTGGGAGGCGACCAAACGGAACTGGATTGCCGCGCGATATTCTGCATATGCGGAAGCGGCAGGACTGAAAATCGAGCCGGAAGCGGTGCTGTACGCTATGCTGAGTCATCAAATCTACTGGGCACTGCGGACGGCCCTCCGCCTGAACCGCCTCGACCGCCTGCCGGGCGCCTTCAGGGGCCTGCGCCGGCTGACCAGGGAATTCGGCCATATTGTGGAACCAGGAAAATGAACTATCGCCCACTTTCTCCAGCGCTGAAAAAGCTGATCGAAAAATCGATGGAGAGCACCAGGAACAAACTCTATCATAAGGTTCCCCACCCCGAACTCGATCATCTTCCGGTATCCCATGATAATAGACGGTTCGAGATTATCGAGCCTCATCTGGCCTACCCCGGAGGAACGGTGCTCGATATCGGCGCTCACTGGGGCCAGTTTTCGCACTGGCTCGAGGACAAGGGGTACGACGTCACGGCGGTCGAGCATGCACCCAAATTTTCCGAAGTCACCAAGGGGCTTCGCGACGCCTGCATGAAGAAATTCGAACTGATCGAAGGTTCCATATTCGATGTCGAGAATCTGAAATATGATATCGTTCTGGCTCTCAACATCTTTCATCATTTTCTGCGGACGGAGGAAAAATTCGAGAAATTCGAAGCGATGCTCGCGAGGATGGATACGAAACTGATTTTTTTCCAATCGCATTCCGAGGCGGAGCAGCGGAAGATCAGCTATGCGGTGCCCATGGAGCAGGACGAATTCGCCGAATTCGTCATGCGCCGCGCCGGGCTCGATAACTACGAGCGTATCGGAACCGCACACCGACGCAACCTGTACAAGATTTGGAGAGACTGACCCTAGGACCTAAATAGTTCGGTATCGAGGGAATTGCGTCCGGCAACCGCTCCTGTTGCCCTATACCTTCACAATCCCATTATCGATCAGGCTCCGCCCCGTATCGACGATAGTCTGCTCCTCGTCGCGCGTCTGCCAGCCCAGCTTCTCCCTGGCGTGGCTCGCATCGGCGTGGCGCACCTTGCCAAGTTCGGACTTTACCTGGCGCGCGACCGGATCCCAGATCGCGACGATCTTCATCAGCCAGTCGGGGAGCTTGCGCGTCGGCACCTTGCGCGCTTCGTCGCCCAGCCTGTCCTTCAGCACCATCGCGATATCGTGAAGCTTGTAGAACTTGCCGGCCGCGAAGAACCGTTCGCCGTCCATATTCGCCGCGGTCAGCGCGCGGACATGGAGATCGGCGACGTCGCGCACGTCGACGACGCAGAAACCGAGATCGGGCGCGCCGGGGAAGCTCCCGTCCATCATCTTCTTCACCGCCTCGATCGATGTCGAGAAATCCGGGCTGAGGATCGGGCCGAGCACCATGCTCGGATTGATCGTGCAGAACTCCATGTCAGCGCCATTGGCCTCCATCCAGTCGCGCGCGGCGCGTTCGGCGATCGTCTTCGACTTGACGTAGGGATAGACGTCCGGATGATCGAGATTGGTCCAGTCCCTCTCGCTGAACGTATATTCGCCGCGATCGACGCCATAGGCGATCGCAGCCATGGACGAGGTCATCACGACGCGCTTTACGCCCGCCTCCTTGGCGAAACGCAGCGCCCGCAATGCGCCATCCCGCGCGGGCACGATCAGGTCATCTTCATTCTTGGGCGAGGCTTCGGGTAGCGGCGAGGCGAGATGCGCGACATGGCTGCACCCTCGCATCGCCTCCGCCCAGCCCGCGTCGTCGGTCAGGTCCGCTTCGAAAAAGCTGAGCTTGGAGTTGTCGACATTGAGAATGTCGCGGACCTGCTGTTCCCTGGCGAGCGAGCGGATGGTAGTGCGCACCGTCCAGCCTTCGGAAACAAGCTGACGGATCGTGAAGCCCGCGATATAGCCGCTGCCTCCGGTGACGAGTACGGTTCCGGCCATTGATGCTCTCCTGTCGGATCATCGTTCTTGTTGTGGAACGAAATTAGTAGTTATTTGCAACGCAAGCAAGCGAAGGAGCGCGGCCCGTGCGGACGATCGAGACGCTGGTGATCGGCGGCGGCATAGCCGGGCTTTCCGCGGCGGCGCGGATCGCTCGGCATGGGGAGACGGTGGTTCTCGAGCGGGAAAGCGCGCCCGGCTATCACTCCTCGGGGCGCAGCGCGACCTTCTGCCATTTCGGGATCGGCGACGGGCTCGTCCACAAACTGACCGCGGTCAGCAAGGCGGTGTTCGCGGCGCCGGCGGAAGACGGTTTTCCGCCGCTCGCCCGGCGCATGGCGGCGCTGTTCATCGCGCGGGCCGAGGAGAGCGATCAGCTCGACCGGCTGACCGCGACCACCCTCGCCCATTCGCCCGAGGCCGAGCGGATCGCGGGCGACGCGCTGCGCGAGATCGTGCCGGTGCTGAAGACCGGTGCGGACGGTTTTTCCGCTGGTCTCCACGACCCCGACGCGTACAAGCTCGACAGCGATGCGATGCTGCAGGCCAATGTCCGGGCGCTGCGCGACGCGGGAGGCGAGCTGGTTCCGGATGCTCCGGTCGAGGCGATCCGCCGCGACGGGGAACGCTGGACCGTCGACACGCGGGGCGAGAGCTATGCGGCGAAGCGGATCGTGAACGCCGCCGGAGCCTGGGCCGACAAACTGGCGGAGATGGCGGGCGTCAAGCCGCTCGGCCTGACCCCGCTCAAGCGCACGATCATCGCCTTCCGCCCGCCCGAGGGCGTCGACGTTTCCGGCTGGCCCTTCACCAAGACGGTCGGCGAGGGCTTCTACATGTTGCCCGAAGGTTCCGGCCGTCTGCTCGCCTCGCCGATGGACGAAACGGCGAGCGAACCCTGCGACGCCCAGCCCGACGAGGAGACGATCGCGCTGGCCGCCTGGAATGTCGAACAGGCGACGACCATGCCGATACGGCGGATCGAACACAAATGGTCGGGTCTCCGGACGTTTGCGCCAGACAAGAGCCCGGTCGCCGGTTACGCGCCGGACGCGCCCGGTTTCTTCTGGCTGGCCGGCCAGGGCGGGTTCGGCCTGCAAACCTCGCCGGGCATGGCGATGGCGGCCGAGGCGCTCCTGTTCGGCCTCGACTGGCCGGAGGCGCTCGGCGAAGCCGGAATCGATCTGGGCGAACTCAGCCCGAAACGGCCGAGCCTCTAGCGCAGCAGCACCAGCTCCTCGGCCATGGTCGGGTGGAGCGCGACCACATTGTCGAAATCGGCCTTGGTCAGCCCGGCCTTCACCGCGACCGCGGCCGCCTGCAGGATCTCCGGCGCGTCGGGCCCGATCATGTGCAGGCCGACGATCCGGTCGGTATCGGCATCGGTGATCATCTTGTAGAGCGCCCGCTCGTTGCGTTCGGCGAGCACGTTCTTCATCGCGCGGAAATCCGAAAGATAGACCTTGACCGAGCCGAGCTGGTTTTTCGCCTCGCCCTCGGTCATCCCGACGCCGGCGAGCGGCGGATGGCTGAACACGGCCGAGGGGATGCAGTCGTAATCGACGGTGGTCGGGTTGTCGTTGAACACGGTCTCGGCAAAGGCATGGCCCTCGCGGATCGCGACGGGCGTAAGCTGGACCCGATCGGTGACGTCGCCGACCGCATAGATGCTGTCGACATTGGTCTTGTTGTACTCGTCGACCTTGATCGCGCCCTTGTCGTCGAGCTCGACGCCGGCGGCATCGAGCCCGAGGCCGTCGGTCTTGGGCCGCCGTCCTGTCGCGATGAGGACGAGATCGACTTCCTTCTCCTCCTCCCCGGTCGCCTTGACGAGGAACGTTCCGTCCTCCTGCTTCTCGATATATTCGAACTCGGCGTTGAAGCAGAAATCGATGCCCTTGGTCATCGAGATCTGGAGCAGCCGATCGCGGATCGACTCGTCATACTGACGCAGGATCACGTCCGAGCGGTTGATCAGCGTCACCCTGCTGCCGAGCTTGTTGAAGATGCCGGCGAACTCGTTGGCGATATAGCCGCCGCCGGCGATCAGCACGCGCTCCGGCAGCTTTTCGAGGTGGAAGACCTCGTTCGAGCTGATCGCATGCTCGCTGCCCTTGAATTCCGGGATATGCGGCCAAGCGCCGGTCGCAACGAGAATATATCTGGCCGTCTTGGTCTCGCCGCCGGCGAGCTTGATCGTGTTCGGGCCTTCGATCGTCGCGCGTTCCTTGAAGATCTCGACATCGTGGTTCTCGAGCGTGTCGGTATAGGCGCCGTTGATCCGGTCGACCTCGGCCAGCACATTGTCGCGCAGGGTCGGCCAGTCGAAATCGCATCCGCCCTCGATTTTCCAGCCGAATTTCTGCGCGTCCTTCAGATCCTCGGCGAAATGCGCGCCGTAGACGAGCAGCTTCTTGGGCACGCAGCCGCGGATCACGCAGGTCCCGCCGACCTTGTGCTCCTCGGCGATCGCCACTTTCGCGCCGAAGGCCGCCGAAACCCGCGCGGCGCGGACGCCGCCCGAGCCCGCGCCGATCACGAAAAGGTCATAATCAAATTCGGCCATGGGAATTTCCTGTTCTTGGTGTCTGGTCGGGGTTCGATCTGGGTGGGCGAAGGGTTACGCGCAAGCGGAGTTTGCCGATCAGAGTGATCGGCCCGAGCGTCGATGTTATATCACAGAGCCCGCTCGATCAGCGCGCGTGTCGAAGCGTCGAGCCCGAGCGCCTCTTCGTCCCCGGCGATGGCGCGCGCGATATCCTTGCCGAGCTCCACGCCGAACTGGTCGAACGGGTTGATGCCGAGCAGCGCCGCGTTGACGAAAGTCCGGTGCTCGTAAAAGGCGAGGAGCGCGCCGAGATCGGCCGGGTCGAGCCGTTCGAGCAGGATCGTGCTCGACGGCCGGTCGCCCGGGAAATGGCGGCCCGGATCGTCGGACGGGCGGCCGGCCATCAGCGCCGCGCCCTGCGCGAAACAGTTGACCAGCAGCTGCTCATGATGCGCCGGATCGCGATGGTCGTGGGCTTCGGCCACCGCGACGAATTCGGCCGGCACGAGATGGGTGCCCTGGTGCAGGAGCTGGAAGACGGCATGCTGGGCGTCGGTCCCCACGCCGCCCCAGACAATCGACGCGGAGGCCCGGTCCAGCGGCCTGCCGTCCGCGGTCGCCGCCTTGCCGTTCGATTCCATCTCGAGCTGCTGGAGATAGGGCGGGAGCAGCCGCAGCCGCTCGTCATAGGCGAACACGGCGCGCGTCTCCGCCCCGCGCGCCTGCGCATAATAGAGATCGGCGAAGGCCGCGAGCACGGGCGCATTCTCGCACCACTTCGCGAGCCGGAAATGCCGGTCCATCGCCGCGGCGCCCTCGAGGAGCTGCTCGAACGCCTCCCAGCCCAGCGCCAGCGCGATCGGAAAGCCGATCGACGACCAGAGCGAATAGCGCCCGCCGACGGTTTCGGGAAAAGGCAGCACGCGCGTCTGGTCGATGCCGAATTCGACGGCCCGGTCCGGTTCGGCGGTCAGCGCGACCATCTGGCCGAACGGATCGGCAATGCCGGCATTGCGCATCCACTGGATCGCACTCTGCGCGTTGAGCATCGTCTCGGCCGTCGTGAAGCTCTTCGAGGCAATAACGACCAGCGTATATTCGGGATCGAACAGCGCGAACGGCGTTTCGAGCGCCGCGCCGTCGACATTGGACACGACCGCGACGTCATAGGCCGGCTCCTCCCGCCCCAGCGCGTCGATCACGAAATCGGGGCCCAGTGCCGATCCGCCGATGCCGAGATGGAGAATATGGCGAATCTCGCCCATCGCGCCGGCTTCGATGGCATCGACCAGCGCCCGCATCCGCATGTGCAGCGCATTGGCGAGCGCGACGCTTTCGGGCGCGCCCTGCCCGCGTTGCGCCGTGTGTTCGGCCGCCCGGCCCTCGCTCGCATTGACCGGCTCGCCGGCGAACAGCGCGTCGCGCCTGCCCGCCAGACCGGCCGCTTCAGCCAGGGCGACGAACCTGTCGATCAACTCCGCATCCAGATGGGTCTTGGCGAAATCGAAATAGAGGCCGGCCTCCTCGATCGTCAGCCGGTCGAGCCGGTCGGGATCGGCGTCGAACAGCGCGTCGAGCCGTCGGGGTTCGGAATTCTCAATGGCCTGCCAGGCGGTAGCGGTATCGGACATGGCGTCCTTCTGGCGCGCAGACGGAGCCGCGGCAAGCGCCTTGGCTCATTCGCCGTGCAGCGGCAGCGAGAGACGGGCCCTGAGTCCCGTGCCGGCCAGGTTTTCGAGACCCAGCTCGCCGCCATGCTCGCGGACGATCGCGCGGGCCAGCGCGAGGCCTAGACCCGAACCGCCGCGTTCGCGGTTGCGCGACCCTTCCAGCCGCGCAAAAGGCTCGAACACCGATTCCAGCGCCGCCTCGTCGATCCCCGGTCCCTTGTCGTCGACTTCGATTATGGCGGCGGCATCGGACCGGCGCAGGCGCACGGTCGCGCTGTCGCCATAGCGGACGGCATTGTCGATCAGGTTCCGGATCGCGCGCTTGAGCAGATTGGCGCGGCCGTCGACGACGAGCCGCTCGCTCTCCTCCAGTTCGACCGGCGCGCCGACATCGCGAAAATCCTCGATCGCGCTGTCGACGAGCGCGGTCAGGTCGAGCGGTTCGGATTCCGCATTGGGCCGACCGAGCCGGGCGAGCGAGAGGATATCGTCGAGCGTCTCCGTCATGTCGGCGATCGTCTCGACCATCCGTCGGCGCTCGACCTCGTCGGGCACATTTTCGGCATGGATGCGCAGCGCGGCGAGCGGCGTGCGCAGGTCATGGCCGATGGCGCCCAGCATGTGATCCTTCTCGCCCAGCATCGCGGCGATCCGCACGCGCATCGCGTTGAACGCCTCGATCAGACCGGCGACGTCGCGCGGGCCTTCCGCCGGGACCGGGGCCGCGTCCGCCCCGTCGCTGAAATCGCGGACCGCCCCGGTCAGCGAGCGCAGCGGACGCGAGACGCGGCGCGCGAACAGGAACAGCACGAACAGCAGCACGCCGTAGAGGATTACCGTTTGCGCGATGATCGAGACGAGCGCGCCGATGCCGCCGGGCCGGATCCGCATCCAGCTGTTGATCCAGCGCCCGTCCTGCAGCTGGACCGAAACCCGCAATGTCTCGGGTGAGCGGCGACGATCGAATCGTCGTTCGAACCGGCGGGGCGGTACGATCCGGGTGGTGTCCACGCGCCCGACCTCAACCTCCCGCGGCGAAAAACCGTCCGCTTCCAAAGCACTTGTCAGCCGTTGCTCATATGCGAACGCACGAAGATGAGATTCGGTGCGAACGGCGCTGCGATCGTCGACACGCACGAACCCGCGGCGCCGGAACCGCTGCGGGCGAACGGGTTCGCCCGCTTCCAGCCGCTCGGCCACCGTGACGACACGTGCGATGACCGGCCCCGCCGCTTCGGCGAAACGCAGCCGTTCGCCGGCGCGCACGAGCATCGCGAAATTGATCGCCTGGGCGACGAACAGCGCCAGCGCGACGAGCAGCATCAGCTGCCCGAACAGGCTTTTGGGCCACAATGGCTTCATAGCTTCGTGACGTCCGTCGCCAGCGTATAGCCTCCGCCCCAGACCGTCTTGATCAGTTCGGGCGATTTCGGATCCCGCTCGATCTTGCGGCGCAGGCGGCTGACCTGGTTGTCGACGGCCCGGTCGAAGGCATGCGCCTCGCGCCCCTGGGTCAGGTCGAGCAGCTGGTCGCGGGAGAGCACCTGCTGGGGATGGGTGACGAGCGCGAGCAGCAGCCGATACTCGCCGGTCGACAGCGCGACCGAGACGCCGTCGCGATCGACGAGCGTGCGCTCTCCGGCCTTCAATACCCAGCCGCCGAAACCGTAGCCTTGCTGGTCGGGCGCGCGCTGATGCACGCCGCCCGCCCCGGCGCGGCGCAGGATCACCTTGATCCGCGCCAGCAGCTCACGCGGCGAAAAGGGCTTCACGACATAATCGTCGGCGCCCATCTCGAGGCCGATGATCCGCTCGGTTTCTTCGGATTTGGCGGTCAGCAGGATGACCGGGACTTCGCTCGTCGCGCGGATGTGCCGGGTCAGGCTGAGACCGTCCTCGCCGGGCATCATGATGTCGGAAATCACGCAGTCGATCGCATAGGCGGCGAGCGTCTGCCGCGCGGTATCGGCATCGGCGGCTTCTGTGACGCGATAGCCGTTCCTGCCGAGAAACGCCGCGAGCGGTTCGCGAATGCTGCGCTCGTCCTCGACGAGCAGGAGATGGGGATTGCCGGTCATCGGACGAAGCATAGCGCGGCCAAACCGCTTATGCGACATGACGGGCAACCGGCCAGGGAAGCCACCGGTTGCCCGCCATCCGCCGCGCGCCCCGAAATGGGAGGGGCAAGGCGCACGGCATGATTGAGCCGCTCGCGTCTAGCCGCCCCGCCGTTCGGCGCGGCGGGCAGCCCGGGCGGCGCGCCGCTCTTCGCGGGTAACCGTCCCGTCATTATTGGCGTCGGCCTCGTCGAACCGGGCGAAGGCGCGCGCGGCGATCTCGTCCCGCGTGATCAGACCGTCGCCATTGGCATCCGGATTCGGCCGGTTCGCCCGCCGCTCGGCCCGGCGTTCGCGATGGCGTTCGCGCATCTGCTGACGTTCCGCCCGGCGCGCCCGCCGTTCTTCGCGCATCGCGGTGCGTTCGGCTTCGTCGACGGCGCCGTCGCCATTGGCGTCGGCCCGGGCGAAACGCGCGTCGATCGCCGCATTGAGCTCGGCGCGGGTCAGGTTGCCGTCGCCATCGGCATCGGCGCGCATGCCGTGCGGCTGGGCAACGGCGGCGCCGGCCATCGCAAGGGCGGCGGCACTCGAAACGATCCATATCTTCTTCATCGGGATTCTCCTCACTCTCTACACGTCGGTGCGGCGGTTCACCGTCCGCCTTGACCGCCGGAATAAGCGGCGAATGTCCCAGACCTTTGTCGGATCGCGCGAAAAGTGTCGCAAAATGTCGCAGAATCGCATCGAAGCGTCGGGGCTTGACCGAACCCCGCCCCTCGTCGACAGCGCGGGCGATGCTCAGGGAACTCGACGAGAAAACCGGCGACGGATCGCCGCAGCCCTATCCCGCCCCGCGTCCGCGCCGGACGGCATGGGGCTGGCTGCGCTTCATCCTTTCGCTGGCGATCCTCGCACTGGCCCTGCGCAGCCTCGTGATCGCGCCGTTCAATATTCCGTCGCGATCGATGACGCCCACGCTGTTCGTCGGCGACTATCTGTTCGTCGCCAAATGGCCCTATGGTTATTCGCGCTACAGCTTCCCCTTCGCGCCCGATTTCATCGAGGGCCGGATCGGCCACGGCCGGCCGGCCCGCGGCGACATCGTCGTCTTCCGCTCGCCGGCCGATCCTTCGAGCGCGTACATCAAGCGCGTGATCGGCCTGCCCGGCGACCGCGTCCGGATGATCGGCGGCGAACTGCACCTGAACGGCGCGGCGGTCGCCCGCGAGGAAATCGCCGCGTTCGCCGAAACCGTCCGCGACGCGAGCGGCTGCGCGACCCAGCCCGGCGGCAACGGCCGCCTCGAAAGCGGTGAGGACGGTTCGCTCGTCTGCCATACGCCCCGCTATCGGGAGACCCTGCCCGGCGGACGCAGCTATCTCGTATTGGATGCCGGGGACAGCATGGCGGACACCACGGCGGAGTTCGTGGTGCCCGAGGGCCGTTATTTCCTGATGGGCGACGACCGCGACCGCAGCGCCGACAGCCGCTTTCCGGCCGAGCCGGGCGGCGGGATCGGCCTCGTGCCGGAAGAATATATCGTCGGCCGGGCGCTGGTCATCTTCTGGTCGACCGACGGATCGGCGAGCTGGGCCAACCCCGTCAGCTGGTTCAGCGCCGCGCGCTGGGACCGGATCGGTCGCGGTTTTTGATGGTGCGGGTCTCCGGCCCCCGTTACAGAGCGGCGCGATGACCGACAATCCCGACACCCCGGACTGGCTGGCCGATACGCTCGGCCACAGGCCGCGCGACTCCGCACTGTTCAGGCGCGCGCTGACCCATCCGAGCATGGACGAGCCCCATTATCAACGGCTCGAGTTTCTCGGCGACCGGGTGCTCGGCCTGATCGTCTCGACCTGGCTGTACGAACGCCATGAAGGCGATGCCGAAGGCAAGCTCAACAGCCGGCTCGCGATGCTCGTCTCGCGCACGACCTGCGCGGATATCGCGCGCGAGATCGGCGTCGCGCCGCATATCCGCTTCGGCAAACAGGCGCGCGACGACGGCAGCGCGGACAGCGACAATGTGCTCGGCGACGTGATGGAGGCGCTGATCGGCGCGCTCTACCGCGATGCGGGTTTCGATGCCGCGCGCTCCTTCGTCTACAAGGTCTGGGAAAGCCGGGTCGAGGAAGTCGATCGCGCGCCCCAGCACCCGAAGAGCGCGCTGCAGGAATGGGCGGCCGCCAATCGGGCCAAGCCGCCCGTCTATTCGATCGTCGACCGCTCGGGCCCGCCGCACAATCCGCGCTTCACGATCCGCGTCGAAATCCCGAACCGCGACAGCGCGGAAGCGGAAGGTTCCTCGAAGCAGGAAGCGGAAAAAGCCGCGGCGCTGGCGTTGCTGGAGAAACTCGGATGAGCAAACAACGCTGCGGTTTCGTGGCCGTCGTCGGCGCGCCCAATGCCGGCAAGTCGACGCTGGTCAACGCGCTGGTCGGGCAGAAGGTCGCGATCACGAGCCCCAAGGCGCAGACCACGCGCACCCGGCTTATGGGCATCGCGATCGAGGGCGATACGCAGATCGTGCTGATCGACACGCCCGGCATCTTCGCGCCGAAACGCCGGCTCGACCGGGCGATGGTCGCCGCGGCCTGGGGCGGGGCGGAGGGCGCGGACCTGATCGCGCTGATCGTCGACGCGCATGCCGGGCTCAAGGGCGGGATCGAGCAGATGGTCGAAACCCTGCGCAAACGGTCCGAGCCCAAGCTGTTGATCCTCAACAAGGTGGATATCGCGAAAAAGGACGAGCTGCTCCGCCTCGCCGCGGCGCTCAACGCGCTGCTCGAACCGGTCGACACGTTCATGATCGCGGCGACGACCGGGGACGGCGTTGCGGACCTCAAGGCCGCGCTGGCCGACGCGATGCCCGAAGGCCCGTGGCATTTCCCCGAAGACCAGGTCTCCGACGCCAGCCAGCGCCTGCTCGCCGCCGAGGTGACGCGCGAACAGCTCTATCACCAGCTCCGCAACGAGCTCCCCTATGCGAGCGCGGTCGACACCGAAAGCTATACCGAACGCAAAGACGGTTCGGTCGAAATCCGCCAGCAGATCCTCGTCGCGCGGCCGACGCAGAAAGCCATCGTCCTCGGCAAGGGCGGCAGCCGGATCAAGCAGATCGGCCAGGCCGCGCGCGAAGAGCTCTCCGGCCTGCTCGGCCGCACGGTCCATCTTTTCCTGCATGTGAAGGTGAAACCCGACTGGGAAGAGGACCAGACCCTCTATCGCGATATCGGGCTCGACTGGGTGGAATAAGGCTGGTCAGGCCGCAAGATGCTCGACCAGAATCTTAACGCCGATCGCAATCAGGACGAAGCCGCCGAAAATCTCCGCCCGGCCCTCGAGATGGCGGCTCGCATGCCGGCCTCCCAGTGCGCCGGCGAAGCACAGGACCACCGTCACCAGGCCGATCGCCGCGCACGCCCAGAACACCGAAACGGACAACAGGGGCAAGGCGATTCCCGCCGCCGCCGCATCGATGCTCGTGGCGATGGCGGCGGCGAACAGATGCCAGCCGGTCAGCGCCGGCCCGGCCTCGGTATCTTCGCGCGCGGCGCGGATCATGTTGAGCCCGAGCGCCGACAACAGGACGAAAGCGATCCAGTGATCGACGCGCTCGATCCAGCCGGCAAAGGCCATACCGAGGCTCCAGCCGATGATCGGCATCACCCCTTGCGCCAATCCGAAAACCAAGGCGAGTTTGAGCGCGGACGAGACCCGCATCCGGCCCGCCGCGCCCTGCGCCAGCGAAACGGCGAAGGCATCGATGGCCAGCGCGACCGCGAGGGCGAATACGCTCCCCATGATGGTCTAGTCCAAAAGTCCGTCGACCCATTCGGGCACGAGATCGCCCGCCTTGCCCATCCGGCTCTCGTTGAAGAAGATGCTGCCCTCGCTCGGATCGAGATTGAGCTCCAGCGTCTCGGCGCCGGCATAGCGGGCGCTCTGGACGAAACCGGCCGCCGGGTACACCGCGCCCGAGGTGCCGATCGAGACAAACAGGTCGCAGGTCGCGATCGCCGCGTCGATCTCCTCCATCCGGTACGGCATCTCGCCGAACCAGACGATATCTGGACGGACCTGGCCGCTGACGCCGCACAGTTCGCACGCCGGATAGGCGGCCATTTTGCCGTCGAACGGATGCCGCTCGCCGCAAGCCAGGCACCAGGCGGATTTCAGTTCGCCATGCATGTGGAGCAGCCGCTCCGCGCCGCCCCGCTCGTGCAGATCGTCGACATTCTGCGTGACGATCAGCAGTTCGCCCTGCCATTGCGCATCCAGCCGTCCGAGCGCCTCATGCGCGGGGTTCGGCCCGACCGTCGCCAGCTTGGCGCGCCGCTGGTCGTAGAAATCGAGGACGAGGTCGGGGTCGCGCCGATAGGCCTCGGGCGTCGCCACGTCTTCCACGCGATGCCCTTCCCACAGGCCGTCCGGCCCGCGAAAGGTCGGCACGCCGCTTTCGGCCGAAATGCCCGCCCCGGTCAGGACGACGATGTTACGGATATCCCCCATATGCCTATAATAACCGTCCATTATGGACCGGCAAGTCAAGCGGCCGTTGCCCTTTTCCCGACGGCCCGGCGCTTTGCCGCGGCAATCTGATCTTAAGCAATTTCGCTTAGAAATCGGCAATATGCCGACCGAACTTGTCAGCCAGTCGACGCCGAAAAGCGTCCAGACGGTCTTCGGACTGTGCGCCCGCCTCGCGCTGCCGGGCACGGTACTCGTCGCGCTGCTGGCCGAGCTGGCGCTCGCCGAACGCAAATTCGCGATCTTCGGCGGCGGGTTCGGCCAGTCGCAGACGCTCGACACGGCCGGCGAGATCGCCGCCTTCCTCATCGTCCTGCTCGTCTGTCAGGCCGCGATATTCTACGGCGCGTTCCGCCTCGTCCGGCGTCTCCATGGCGCCAGGGCCGATACGCCGCTCTTCTACTTCAACTTCGTCTTTCTCGGTCTGCTGGTCTGGGTCGGGGCGCTGGTCGCGAAATATCAGGCGCTCGCCTATTTCAGCGACGCGATGAGCTTCCAGATCGTCCGCAATCTCGGCGGCGGCAGCCTGCTCGATGCCTTGCTCTTCTCGATGAGCGAAGCCGGTCTCATCCTCCTGTCGGCTGGCGGCGCGCTGCTCGTCTATCTGCTCGCGTGCCGCCTGCTGGTGCGGCGCTGGCGCGGCCTCGCGCCCGCACCCGACCGCACGCGGCTCCCGCCCCGGCTGTTCGTCCTGCTGCTGCTGACCGCGCCGCTGCTGCTCTTCGCCGCCAATCGCATCGACGACACGCGCAGCGCGCTGGCGCGGTTCAACGCGATCTTCCTCTGGTCGGCTCCGCTCGGGCAGATCACCGATTTCGATCGCGACGGCTGGAGCCTGTTTTCGCACCCGATCGACCTCCAGCCGTTCGATCCGGCGCGCCATCCCTATGCGCTCGACATTCCGGGCAACGGGATCGACGAAGACGGTTTCGGCGGCGATCTTGCGTTCCGCGAACCGCCGGAAATCGCGACGCCGGTGATCGACGGCGCGCGGCCGCATGTGATCCTGATCGTGCTCGAAAGCGCGCGCGCCGACGCGATCGGCCATCGCATCGACGGGCGCTCGATCACGCCGGTGATCGACGGGCTCGTCGCCCGGGGCAGCAGCGCGCCGGCCGCCTACAGCCATGTCGGCTTCACCACCTTCTCGCTCAAGAGCCTGTTCACCGGGCGGCTCGACCCCGCCCCGGGCGCCCCGTCGCTCGTCGACGATTTTCTCGCCAACGGCTATGAGGTCGGCATCTTTTCGGCCCAGGCCGAGGATTTCGGCGACATCGCCACCGTGACGGGAATGCGGCGCGGCCGCTATTTCGTCGACGCCAACACCCAGCGCGAGGAACGCGCCTTCAGCTTCGCCGCCGAAGGCTCGCTCTATATCGACGGCCGCATCGTCCTGCGCGAGTTCCGCGAACAGCTCGGCGATCCGGCGCAATGGGACACGCCGCATTTCCTCTATTTCAATTTCCAGTCCGCCCATTTCCCCTATTTCGCGCCGGGCACCGACCGGATCGTCGAGGACGATCCGATCCCGCGCGGCGAGATCAGCGCCGCCAATCGCGACTGGCTGCAACGCACCTATTGGAACGCGATCGCCTATAACGACCGGCTGGTCGGCGAACTCGTCGCCGAGCTCCAAAGGCTCGGCGTCTACGAGAACAGCCTGATCGTGATCACGGCCGATCACGGAGAATCCCTGTTCGACGACGGCTTTCTCGGCCATGGCCATATGCTGAGCGCCGAGCAAACGCAAATACCCTTCATCCTGAGCGCCCCCGGCGTCGCGCTCGACGGCCCGGTCGGGCTCGCCGACATGCGGCCGATCGTCCTCCGGGCGGCGGGCGCCGATATCGTTCCGCCGAGCCCGCAACCCGTCTTCCAGTATCTCGGCACGCTCGACCGGCCCGGCAAGATCGGCACCGTCGATGCCGCGGGGCGCTGGACCGTTTTCGATCTCAACCGCGAGGCCGTGCGCACCGGCGACGGCCCGTGGCGGCGCTATGGCGAGCTGACCGACGGCTCGGCCGAACGGCGCGCCGCCGAACGGCTCATCGATCGTTGGGCCAGCGAAAGATGGCTCGGCCTGTTGCAGCGTCGCGAGCAACGCGCCGGGCGCTAGCAAGCCCCTATTCTCTCGATCCGGTTTCTGCCATGGTTCGCGCCGAACGGGACCTGGAAACGCCGTTTTTTGGCGCGCTCCCTCGCGCCTCGCGGGTCGCGATTCAGCAGGATGGAGGCGATCGGCACGCGATGACGGACATAGGGATAATCGGCAGCGAAGGACGGATGGGCCGGACGATCGCCGCGCTGCTCGACGGTAGCGCCGGCCATGCCGGCGGCGTCGATGCGGGCGGCGATGTGGCGGCGCTGGCCGGGGCCAGCGACGTACTGGTCGATTTTTCGACGCCCGGCGCGCTCGCCGCCAATCTTGCCGCCGCGCGCGCAGCCGGCACCCCGATCGTCGTCGGGACGACCGGGCTCGGCGAAAAACATCACGCGCTGATCGACGAGGCCGCGCAGGACATCGCCATCCTCCAGGCCGCGAACACCTCGCTCGGCGTCAACCTGCTCGCGCATCTCGTCCGCGATGCGGCGGCTCGGCTCGGCACGGAATGGGATATCGAGATCGTCGAGATGCACCATCGCCACAAGATCGATGCGCCGTCCGGCACGGCGCTGCTGCTCGGCGAGGCGGCAGCGGCGGGGCGCGAGACGACGCTCGGCGAGGTCGCCGAAGAAGGCCGGGCCGGGCTCGATTGCACGCGGACGGAAGGCGCGATCGGCTTCGCCTCGCTGCGCGGCGGATCGGTCGCCGGCGATCACCAGGTGGTGTTCGCGGCCGAGGGCGAGCGGATCGAACTCGGCCATCGCGCCGAGAGCCGCGAAATCTTCGCGCGCGGCGCGATCCGGGCGGCGCTGTGGCTCGCCGGCAAGCCGGCCGGGCGCTACGCGATGGCCGATGTGCTGGGCCTGTAGCGACCGGGTGGATACCGGATGAACCCCTTTTCCCCGCGCCAGAGCGCCATCACCTATCTGATGTGGGGCCTGCTGATCTGGGCCGGCGGATTCGCGATGGCGACCGGCAACTGGACGACGGTCTTCATCGCCTCCGTCACGCTGGCCCTCACTTTCCTGCCGATCGTATTGCAGAGCTGGTCGGGCATCCGCATCCCGAACGCCTTTACCGGCGCTATCGTCTTCTTCCTCGTCGCGACCCTTTTCCTCGGCGAAGTCGGCGATTTCTACGAGCGCTTCTGGTGGTGGGACGTGGTCCTCCATACGGGCTCCGCGATCGGCTTCGGCATGATCGGCACGATATTGATCCTGATGCTGCTCGGCGCCGACCGGATGACGGGCTCGCCCCGCCTGGTCGCGCTGTTCGCCTTCATGTTCGGCGTCGCGATCGGCGCGGTCTGGGAGATATTCGAGTTCGCGATGGACCAGATGTTCGGCCTCAACATGCAGAAATCCGGACTGGTCGACACGATGTACGACCTGATCGTCGACTGCGTCGGCGCGGCGGTCGGCGCCTTTGCCGGCTATGCCTATCTCAAGGGCAAGCAGGATGGCTGGCTGTCCGGCATGATCGGAACCTTCGTCGCCGACAATCGCCGCCTGTTCGACCGCGAAGAAGAGCAGGACGCAGCATGAAGAAAGCCGATATCTACGAATTCTTCCACCGCCTGTCCGAGAACAATCCCGAGCCGGAGACCGAACTCAACTACACCAATCCCTATACGCTGCTCGTCGCCGTGGCGCTGTCGGCCCAGGCGACCGATGTCGGCGTCAACAAGGCGACCAGGAAGCTGTTCGAGGCGGTGGAGACGCCCGAGCAGATGCTCGAACTCGGCGAAGAGCGGCTGAAGGACCACATCAAGACGGTCGGGCTGTTCAACACCAAGGCCAAGAACGTCATCAAGGCGGCCGAAATCCTGGTCGCGGACCATGGCGGGGAAGTGCCGCAAACGCGGCAGGCGCTCGAAGCGCTGCCCGGCGTCGGGCGCAAGACCGCCAATGTCGTTCTCAACACCGCCTTCGGCCATGAAACGATCGCCGTCGACACGCACATCTTCCGGGTCTCGAACCGTACGGGGCTGGCGCCGGGCAAGACGGTGCTCGCGGTCGAAAAGACGCTCGAACGGGTGACGCCGGCCGATTTCAAGCGCCATGCGCATCACTGGCTGATCCTGCACGGCCGCTATGTCTGCAAGGCGCGGACGCCCGAATGCTGGCGCTGCCCGGTCGCCGAATATTGTAACTATAAGCCGAAAACGCCCGAACCGGCGAGAAAGCGGAAAAACGCTTAAACTGGCGTTCATCTGCGAGCCGCTATGCGGAAATTACAAGGAGACAGCCATGCGCAGATCGATTCTTGCCCTTCCCGTAGCAGGTGCCGCAGCCGCCATCGCGGCTTTTGCGATTCCCTCGATGTCCGTTGCCGAGGATGAAGTGCCCCGCTGGCAACAGGCGCGGGCGGTCGGCGAGCCCGTCACCTGCGTTCCGCTGAGGCAGATCCGCAACACGCGCGTCCATGACGACCGGACGATCGACTTTCACATGACCGGCGGCCGGATCTACCGGAACACGCTGCCGCATGAATGCAACGGCCTCGGCTTCGAGGAAGCGTTCAGCTACGAGACGTCGCTGAGCCAGCTCTGCTCAACCGACATCATCACGGTGGTTCGGACCGGCGGCGGCGGAATCAACGGCCCCAGCTGCGGCCTCGGCCAGTTCCAGCCGATCGAATTTCCCGAAGACGAGTAACGGCCGAAGACCCGAAAAACGGGCTGGCGGGGGCGAACGCTTCCTGCTAGGCGCTTTCGCCACGCACCCGTAGCTCAGCTGGATAGAGCGCTGCCCTCCGAAGGCAGAGGCCACAGGTTCGAATCCTGTCGGGTGCGCCAGCTTTCCTGCACGCTGATCGACGATTCCGGCCGCGCGTCGATCCGGACTCGCGCGTCCGGGCGCGCTGTCCTAGCATCGCCTATCGGTCCGATGATGACGGACGAGCAGGGGGAGTATGACGATGGCATTTCGCGGGGCGGCATTCGTTTCGATCCTGACGGCGCTCGGATCCGGCACCGGCAATGCAGCGGGTCACGGGGATCGGCGGGCTGTTTTTTCGCAGCGAGGATCCGGCGGCGCTCGCGACCTGGTATCACGACAATCTCGGCATCGACCCGACCCCGCAATCCTATGACGTCGAGCCCTGGCAGCAGGAGGCGGGGCCCACCGTGTTCGCGCCGTTCAACCGGAGCACCGACTATTTCGGCCGCGCCGAGCAGATGTGGATGATCAATTTCCGGGTCGCCGATCTCGATGCGATGGCCGCCCAATTGCGCGGCAACGGGATCGAAGTCGAGATCGATCCGGAGACCTATCCCAACGGCCGGTTCGCGCGGCTGCAGGATCCCGAGGG
>NZ_JBQLZM010000055.1:0-11330 GCF_052168275.1 Parasphingopyxis sp.
CATCGGGCGGCGCCATGACGAGCCGCCAGCTGTAGCGGATATTGCCGCTGGCCGCGCAGCTGCCCCAGCGGCTGCGCGCATCGCCGATGCTGATGCGCCCGACCTCGACGCCCGCGCGCCGCGCATAGCGATCGGTTTCGCGTTCGAGCGTCCGGCGCGCCTCGGCCTTCAGCCAGCGCAGGACCCGCGCGCCGACCGCTTCCTCGGGACCGCCGAGCGCCAGCCGGTCGCCGTCCAGCCTTGGCGTGCGCGGGCGATCGGGCGACCAGTCGACCAGGAGATCGCGCCCGCGATAGGGCACGGTTCCGCCAGCCTCGATCGGCCGCGTTCCCGGCAGTTTGGCGAGCTGCGCCTCGATCCAGCCGCGCTGGGTCTCGGCCCATCGCCGGGCCTTGGCGAGGCTCGACCGTTGCGGCAGGCTGAGCAGCACGCGGCCGTCGCGGGGATCCACGCGCAGGCGGAACGATCGCGCCCGCGGATGCCGTTTCACGGTGAGCGTCCGGCGACGGCCGCCGCCTTCGAAGACGGGATCAGAGGGCGCGGTCGACACAATGATGCTCGAGATCGCCGGCATCGAGTTCGGAAACCGTCCATCCGCGCACCGATTCCCCGGCGCGGTGCACGGCTTCCCGATCGCCGCTTACCAGATAGTGCCAGTCCGGCAGCGGCTCGCCGCGCGCCAGCAGCCGATAGGCGCAGGTCCGCGGCAGCCAGGGAAAGTCCTTCATGTTGCGCGCGCTCAGCCGCAGGCAGTCGGGCACCCTGATCCGGCGATGTCTGTAATCGGTGCAGCGGGCGGTTTCGCGGTCGAGCAGCTTGCACGCGACATTGGTCGCCTGGACGGCGCCGCTGTCCTCGTCTTCCAGCTTGTGCAGGCAGCATTTGCCGCATCCGTCACACAGCGATTCCCATTCGTCCCGCGTCATCCGGTCGAGCCGCTTGGTTTCCCAGAAATTGGCGCTCATCGGCCGGCCCTCACCGGGCCCAGCGCACCAGGGTCTCGGCGATCGCGTCCGGGCTGTCCTGCAGCGGCAGGATCGCCAGCGGTTCGCCCTCGGGGCCGAACAATATGGCGTTGTTGCTGTGATCGACGAGATAGTTGCCCGAGCCGTCATCCTCGCCGAGCTGGTAATAGACGCCGTAGCGCTCGGCCGCGGCATCGAGCGCCTCGCGCGAGCCCGACAGGCCGACCATCCGCGGATGGAAACTGTCGGTGAACTGGGTCAGCACCTCGGGTGTGTCGCGCGCGGGATCGACGCTGACGAAGATCGGGGTGATGCGCTCGGCCAGCGCCGGATCGCTCTCCTCGAGCACCCGCATCGCCTGACCGAGTTTCTGCATGTCGACCGGGCAGACGTCTGGGCAGAAGGCGTAGCCGAAATAGACGACGCGATTCTGGCCGGCGAAATCCGCCTCGCGGACGGTATTGCCATTCTCGTCGACCAGCTCGAAATCGCCGCCGATCGCGGCGCCCTCCAGCGGCGGAGACGCGGGCGTGGCGTTGCCGGAACAGGCGGTGAGCGCAACGGCGGCCAGCAGCGCCAGCGCATGAATTTTCAGGGGTTTGAGATCGTTCATGACAGGGCCAGTCATGCTTTGCTAAAGGGCGGGTTGCAAGTATCAAACGGGGTAAGTTTCCATGCGCGGGTCGACCATATCACGATTGCCCAGGCGAGCGACGGCTATCCTCGTCGCGGCGCTCGGCGCGCTGCTCCTGCCGGTCGCGGCACCGGCGCAGTTTTCCGACACCTATAATTTCCTGCGCGGCGTGCGCGACCGCGATTTCGCCACCGTGCGCGATCTCGTCGAACAGCCGAGCTCGACGGTGATCAACGTCCGCGATCGCTCGACGGGCGAAGGCGCGCTGCACATCGTGACGCGGCGGCGCGATTCGCAGTGGCTGCTCTACCTGCTTCGCCAGAACGCCAATCCCGACATCCGCGACAGCGAGGGCAATACCCCGCTGCATATCGCCGCGCAGATCGGCTATCCGGATGCCGTCAACTGGCTCCGGATAGTCAATGCCGAGCTCGACGCGCGCAACAATCGCGGCGAGACGCCGCTGATTCTCGCCGTGCAGCAGCGCAACGCCGGGATCGTCCGCCAGCTCGTCGATGCCGGGGCGAATCCCGATATCGCCGACAGCGTTGTCGGCCTTTCGGCGCGGGACTATGCCGCGCGCGACGGCCGCTCCGCCGACATCGTCACGATATTGGAGTCGGCCGAAGCGGCGACCGAAACGGCGCCGGTGATGGGGCCGACGCCCAACTAGGTCTAGTCGAAACCCGCGAGATGCGGATCTTCGGCCGCAAGCAGGCGGGCCGCCGCCCGGCGGGCGAAGCGCAGCGTTTCGGCCCGACGGCGCGAGGCGGCCAACGGCTGTTCCGCCGCTTCGCGCACGACCGCCGCATCATAGGGATCGGCGACGATGAGACCCGAAACGTCCGGCCGCAATTCCGCCCGCGCGCACAGATCGAGATCGAACCCGGCCGGCACGGCCCAGAAGAAGCGGTCGCAATAATCGAGATAATCGGGCCATTTCCGGTCGCCGAACAAGTCGGCGCGGCTGATCTTGATCTCGACGATCACGACATGGCCCTTCGCGTCGATCGCCATGATGTCGGCGCGCCGGCCGTTGCCGAGAGTCACTTCGCTGAGCGCGATCAGCTCCTGCCGGAAGAAGAGCCGAGCGACCCCGCGCGCGACCTGCGCGGCCTGCAGCCGCTCGTCGCCGCCGATGATGCCCGAATCCGCCATGCGCGATATCTAGAACAAAGACCGAACGAAAAAAAGAGGTGCCCGACCGGCGGGCGGCTCAGTCGGCTCCGATAAAGTCCTCGAGCCAGGATTCGGGTTCGTCGAGATCGATCTCGACGACCCAGATATCGGGATCGAACCGGCGCCGTTTTTCGAGATAGGCGGCGAGCGCTTCGGGATCGCCGACATCATCCGGGCCCGCCTCGACCCATCGATAGCTGCCGTCCGGAGCGAGCCCGCGCTCGCGCAAACCGCGGACGACGCCCCGATCGGCCAGCGCCAGCAGCACCGCGCCCGATATCTCGTCGCCCCTGGTCAGGACCATCGCATGACCGCCGGCCGCCTCGGCGCGGCGGCGCAGGGCGCCGGCCAGCATCTTGCTCGTGGTCCGGCTGCTCATGCCGGCAGGCGATATCCGGCGAGCGAGGAGAGCGCGATCCGCGATTTCATGAAAGTCCCGGTGCCGCGTGCCGCTTCCTCGCCCTCGACGTCGATCAGCCGCGCCTCGGCGACGAACACCCGGCGCTGACCGCTGACCCAGCGCCCCTCGGCGGTGACCGTCCCGCCCGTCATCGGCCGTGTGAAGAGCAGATTGAATCCGGTGGTCAGCAGGAACCGGTCCGAAACCAGGCTGTTCGCCGCGTAGAAGGCCGCATCGTCGAGCATCTTGAAATAGCTGGTACCGTGCACGGCGCCCGCGGCATGATAGTAGCGATCGTCGAGATCGAAGCGAATCCGGGCAAAACCGCTCTCGACGATCTCGAGCTGCGATTGCCAGATTGCGTTGATCGGCGCCGAATCATAGAGCGATTCAAGCGCGCGGAAATGCGCCTCGGCACCGGCCAGCGGCCGGTCCTTGCCGGCCGCATCAGGCAGCGTCCGCCGCCTCGAAACTCGCGAGCAGCGCATAGACGGCATCGGTGGACCGCGCGCCGCGCAGCTTGGCGACGAAATCGCCGTCGCGCAGCCGCCGGCTGATCCGCGCCAGCGCGCGCAGATGCGCCGCGCCGTCCGCTTCGGGCGAAAACAGCGCGAACACGCAATCGACCGGCAGGTCGTCGACCGAATTGTAATCGACCGGTTCGGTCAGGCGCAGAAAGACGCCGAACGGCTTGGCCAGGTTGTCGATACGGCCGTGCGGGATCGCGACGCCGTCGCCGAATCCGGTCGAACCCAGCTTCTCGCGCACGATGAGCTGCTCCTCGAGCGTCTCGGCATCGACATCGGCGATACGCGCCGCATGTTCGGCGATCAGCCGGAACAGCGCGGCCTTGCTCTCCACCGCATCGGCAAAAACGACGAATGCGGGGTTCGGAAACTCAAACTCGCTCATGAAACACCCTGGTTACGCAATGACGCACCGGCGGAAAACCGGCGATGGGAAATCGGATGGATATCAGTTCGTGCGATCGGGCTCGACCCAGCCGATGGATCCGTCCCGGCGCCGATACACCATGTTATATACCCCGGTGTCGCTGTTTTTGAAGAGCAGCGCGTTCGTATTGCGCAAATCGAGCATCCAGACGGCGTTGGAGACGCTCGCGTCCGGAATATCGACACTCGTTTCAGCGATGATCGGCGGATTGTCCGGCACGTCGTCCGCTTCGTCGCTGCCCTGGAAAACGGTATAGCCGGCGCTCGGTTCGGGAAGTTCGGGCGGCATTTCGCCATTGGCATGCTTGTGATGGTCCTTGAGCCGGTTCATGTGGCGCCGCAGCTGCTTTTCGACATGGCCGGCCGCTTCCTCGAACGCCGCATGCGCGTCGCTCGGGCTGTCCGCCTCGCCTTTCAGAATCACGCCCTGCATGACATGGGCGACGATCGCGCAGCGGAATCCGTGATCGTGCGGCCCCTTGCCGAACGTCACCTTGGCGGAAATCGCCCGGGAAAAATATTTGTCGGCGATCGCCGTCATCCGCTCCTCGACATGATCCTTGAGCGCATCGCCGGTTTCGACCTGATGTCCCGATACACGAATGTCCATTACGCTGTTCCTTCATCATCATGCGTCCCGCCCGCCGGGCGTGACGGCTTGCCTTCAACCCTTTGCCCGCCGCTCGGCCCATAGCGGGTCGGTCAGCCGGGCGACAAATGCGGCGTGGCGCGCCTTTTCCTCCGGCGACGCCGAATGCGGGCGCGGCTCGCGGACCGGACGGCGGGGCGCGCGGGCCGGGCCCGAGGGCGTTGTCGCCGAGCCGCTATCCGTCGATTCGTCGGCCAGCACGAGACCGATCTGCCGCCCGCCCGTGAGCTCGACATAAACCTGGGCGAGCAGCTGCGCATCGAGCAGCGCGCCGTGAAGCACCCGCTGGCTGCGATCCACCCCGTAGCGCGCGCATAGCGCGTCGAGGCTGTGCTTCGCGCCCGGATGCTTGGTCCGCGCGATCGCCAGGGTGTCGATCATCCGGTCCATAGCGACTGCGGCATGGCCCGCCCGTTCGAGTTCCGCATTGAGGAAGCCGAAATCGAACTGCGCGTTGTGCGCGACGAGCGGGCTGTCTTCGATGAAATCGATGAAATTCCTGGCCTCTTCCGAGAAGAGCGGCTTGTTGGCGAGAAAGGCGTCGGACAGCCCGTGCACCTCGAACGCCTCGCTCGGCATCTCGCGCTCGGGATTGCAATAGATGTGGAAGCTGCGCCCGGTCTCGACCCGGTTGACCATTTCGAGCGCGCCGATTTCCACCAGTCGGTGCCCGTCTGCAGGGCTGAGGCCGGTGGTTTCCGTATCGAAAACTATCTCACGCATTGTTTGCAATATCGGACGTCATGCGCCCGTAAGCAAGTGACGAGCGCGTCAACCTGTGCGCGCGTCTTTTCGAGCGGCGTCCCGGTGTCGATCACGAAATCCGCCCGCGCGCGCTTTTCCGCATCGGGCAGCTGCAGGTCTAGGATATGCTCGAATTTTTCGACCGTCATGCCGGGGCGCCCGAGCACGCGCTCGCGCTGGACCTCGGCGGGAGCGGAAACGACGATGACCGCGTCGAGACCGGCCTCGCCGCTTTTCTCGTACAGCAGCGGGATATCGAACAGGACGAGCGGGGCGTCGCGATGCGAGTCGAGAAAGGCGGCGCGGTTGAGCCCGACGACCGGGTGGATCAGCTCCTCTAGCGCCCGCAATTTTTCGCCGTCGCCCAATACCGCCTCGGACAGTTTCGCGCGATCGACGCCGGCGGGTCCGGTCGTGCCGGGGAACAGTTCCTCGATCGCCTGGACGAGCTCGCCGCCCGGCCCCTGCAGCCGGTGCACTTCGGCATCGGCATCGAACACCGGCACGGCGGCGGCCGCGAACATCGCCGCGACGGTCGACTTGCCCATGCCGATCGAGCCGGTGAGACCGAGCAGAATCATCGGATCAGCATCTCCCGCAGCGCCGCATCCCCGTCGCGCGGAGCGGGCCGGCCGAAAAACAGTTCGAACGCGACGGCCGCCTGGCCGATCAGCATCTCGAGTCCGTCCACGGTCACCAGACCCCTTTCCCGCGCGGCCCTCAAAAGGTCCGTTTCGAGCGGCGCGTAGACGAGATCATAAACGATCGCATCGTCCGGGAGCGGATCGAGATCAAGCGCCAGCGGCGGCTGGCCGGTCATGCCGAGCGGGCTCGCATTGACGAGCAGCGCGGCCGGCGGCAGCGGCGTGTCGATCGGCAGCGCCTCGCCCTCGAGACCAAACGCGGCCAGCAATCCGGCCGCCTTGAGCGGCGTCCGGTTGAACAGCGCGACATGCGCGACGCCTGCGCGTTTCAGCGCGAAGAGCACGGCCCGGGCCGCGCCGCCCGCGCCCACCACCGCCACCTCGGCGCCTTCCAGATCCAGGCCGGAAATCGGCGCATAGAAGCCGGCCGCGTCGGTGTTGGTGCCGATCAACGCACCGTCCTCGTCGCGCAGCACGGTGTTGATGGCGCCGATGCTCGCGCGCAGTTCGCCGCGATCCTCGACATGGTCGAGCGCGGCTTGCTTGTGCGGAATCGTGATGTTGCAGCCGCGCCAGTCGGGATCCTCTTTCCGCCGTGAGAAATAGCCGGCGAGACCGTCCGGCGTGACATGGGCCGCGCGATAGTCCGCTTCGATGCCGAGCGTCTCCAGCCAGAATCCGTGGATCGCCGGCGATTTGGAATGGGCGATCGGATCGCCGATCACTTCGGCATAGGGTTTGCTCATTTCGGCATCACTCCGCGCGCGCGCAGATAGTCGAGCAGTGGCAGCAGCGGCAGGCCGAGTATCGTGAAATGGCTGCCGTCGATCCGCGCGAAGAGCTGCGCGCCGCGACCCTCTAGGCGATAGCCGCCCGCGCAGCCGCCGATCGCCGGCCATTCGGCATCGAGATACGCTTCGAGAAAAGCGTCCGAGAAATCGCGCATCGCAAGCTTCGCGACATCGACATGGCGCCAGACCGGCCTGCCGCCCTCGCAGATCACGGCCGCACTCGTCTGGCTGTGCGTTTCGCCACGCAGGGCGGCGAGATGCGCGCGCGCCTCTTCGCGCGATTCCGCCTTGTCGAAGATCCGCGTATCGAGCGAGGCAACCTGGTCGCACCCGAGAACCAGCGCTTCGGGGAAACGGCGCGACAGTTTGAGCGCCTTCAGCTCGGCCAGCGCGTCGGCAAGGTTGCGCGCGAAAATGCCGTCGGCGCACAGGCTGGCCTTGGCCGCCTCCTCGTCGACGCCCGCAGCCATGGCGTCGAAGGGCACGCCGGCGGCTTCGAGCATCGCACGGCGCGTGCTGCTTTGCGAGGCGAGGATCAGCCGGGCGATGTCGTTTCGTCCGGTTGCATATGGCCGTCCCGGTTCGACCGGTCGCTGACGATGTTGAGGATCGCGGCCGCGCTTTCTTCGATCGAACGCCGGGTCACGTCGATGACGGGCCAGTCATTGTCGGCGAAGATCCGGCGCGCAAAGGCAACTTCGGCCTTCACCCGATCCTGGTCGACATAATCGGTTTCGGGCGTCTGATTGAGGCTCAGCAGCCGGTTGCGGCGGACCTGGACCAGCCGGTCGGGGCTCGTCGTCAGCCCGACGATGATCGGGTTCTTGAGCCGGTACAGCGTGTCCGGCGGCGGCGATTCCGGCACCAGCGGCACATTGGCGACCTTGTAACCGCGATTGGCGAGATAGATGCTGGTCGGCGTCTTCGAGGTCCGCGACACGCCGGCAAGCACGATATCCGCGCGGTCCCAATCTTCGGGCGCGACGCCGTCGTCATGCGCGATCGTGTACTGGATCGCCTCGACCCGCTGGAAATAGGCGGCGTCGAGCGCGTGCTGGCCGCCCGGGCGCTCCTTCGCTTCCATGCCGAGCAGCCGCGACAGCGCGTCGATCACCGGATCGAGCGCCGAGACCGCGGGCAGGCCCATTGCGCGGCAGCGGGTTTCGAGCCGTCGCCGGACATTGTGATCGACGAGCGTATAGAGCACGAGCCCTGGCTGCTTGCCGATATCGTCGAACACGCGGTCGACATGGCCTTCGCTGCGGACCATCGGCCAGAAATGCTTGATCGTCTCGACATCGTCGAACTGGGCGAGCCCGGCCTTGGCGATATTTTCGAGCGTTTCGCCGGTCGAGTCCGAGATCAGATGGAGATGGAGCCGGATCATGCGATGCCTTGATGACGGAGTCGGACGCGGACAAGCCTGTGGACAAGCCTGAAGACGGCGCTAGCTGAACTGCCGGGACGGAAGCAAGTCATCAAACCGCACCCGCTGACCGGATTTCGCTCCAGCGACTCTTCCACAGGGAACGGAATCCGCACACAGGATGTGAATATCCGGGATAAGCAGATCGACTCCCGAGAGCAGCGGGATTCAATCATGAGTCAAGCTGTTGGCTTTACCGGCAGGGCCGATTAAACCCCGTTGCCAAGCCTGCAACTGACTCCATCCATCTAATAATTATATAAGTATATATAGTGATAGAAGAGCCCCTCGAAGCGTCGGACAGCCGGCAAACGGACAAGAAACTGCTGGACGTCCTGCGCGGCGGACGGGCGGATCCGCCTCCCGTCTGGCTGATGCGCCAGGCGGGTCGGTATCTTCCCGAATATCGCGCACTGCGCGCCGAGAAGGGCGGGTTTCTCGATCTCGTTCATGACAGCGCGGCGGCGGCGGAGGTCACGCTGCAGCCGATCAGGCGGTTCGGGTTCGACGGCGCGATCCTGTTTTCCGACATTCTCGTCATTCCCCATGCGCTGGGACAGGATTTGCGGTTCGTTGCCGGGGAAGGGCCGCGGCTCTCGCCGCCGCTCGTCGACAGCGCGCTCGACGCGCTCGAGGCGGCGCCCGCCCGCCTGGACCCGGTCTACAGGACGGTCGAACGGGTCGCTGCGGCCCTGCCGCCCGAAACGACCTTTCTCGGCTTTGCCGGCAGCCCCTGGACCGTCGCGACCTACATGGTCGCGGGGCAGGGCAGCCGGGACCAGGGCGAAACGCGTCGCATGGCCTATGGCGACCCGCAGGCCTTCGGCGCGATCATCGGGGCGATCGCGGACAGCACGATCGACTATCTCGGCAGGCAGATCGAAGCCGGGGTCGAGGCGGTCCAGCTGTTCGACAGCTGGTCGGGCAGCCTGTCGCCGGCCCAGTTCGAACAATGGGTGATCGCGCCGACCGTGAAAATCGTTGCCGCGTTGCGCGCGCGCCATCCCGACACGCCGATCATCGGCTTTCCCAAGGGCGCGGGCGAGAAGCTTCCGGCCTATGCGCGCGAGACCGGCGTCGATGCGCTGGGGCTCGACGAGACGATCGATCCCGAATGGGCCGCCGGGGCCCTGCCACCCGACCTTCCGGTGCAGGGCAATCTCGATCCGCTGGCGCTGATCGCGGGCGGCGAGCGTCTCGACAGCGCGATCGACCGGATCATAAGGGCTTTCGCCGGCCGGCCGCATGTGTTCAATCTGGGCCATGGAATATTGCCCGACACGCCGATCGCCCATGTCGAGCATCTGCTCGACCGCGTGCGCGGGGAATAGGCGATGACGGAAGTCCTGACGCTCGCCTATCCTTGGCTGCGCGCCGCGCATATCATCTTCGTGATCTTCTGGATGGCGGGGCTGTTCATGCTGCCGCGCTACTTCGTCTATCACCAGGAAGCGCCGGAGGGGTCGGCAGAGGCGGGCCGCTGGATCGAGCGCGAGGACAAGCTGGCGACGATCATCATGAACCCGTCGATGCTGATCGTCTGGGTGCTCGGGCTGACGCTCGCCTATTATCTCAATATCTGGTCCGAGCCCTGGTTTCACGCGAAGCTTCTCTTCGTGATCGCTCTGTCGGGCTATCAGGGGTGGCTGATGGTCTATCGCAAGAAGCTCGCGCGCGGCGAACGACCGCTCTCGGGCAGGCGGCTGCGGATGCTCAACGAAGTGCCCGGGATCGCCGCGGCCGTGATCGTGATCCTGGTCATCGTGCGGCCCTTCTGACGCGCGGCCGGGCGCCGCTTTGTCTTGACTTGACCGGCATCGCTCCCTAATTCGCACGGCAAGCATCCGCTGCCCGTCCTTGCGCAGCGCGACACTTTTCCGGCGCATCTTTCTCAGGCACCGACGCTTTTCCCAATCCGATTTTCCGCCAGGAATCCATTATGCATCTCAAAGACTTGAAACAGAAAAAGCCGGCCGAGCTGGTCAAGATGGCCGAGGATCTCGGCGTCGAGGGCGCCTCGACCCTGCGCAAGCAGGACCTGCTGTTCGGTATCCTCAAGGCTGAGAGCGAGAATGGCGAGCAGATCATGGGCATGGGCACGATCGAGGTGCTGCCCGACGGCTTCGGCTTCCTCAGAAGCCCCGAAGCGAACTATCTGGCCGGCCCCGACGACATCTATGTTTCGCCCAACCAGGTGCGCAAGTTCGGTCTCAGGACGGGCGATACGGTCGAGGGCGAAATCCGCGGACCCAAGGACGGCGAGCGCTATTTCGCGCTGACCAAGGTCACCGAGATCAATTTCGACGATCCCGAATATCTGCGCACGCGCGTCAATTTCGACAATCTGACGCCGCTCTACCCCGACGAGAAGCTGACGCTCGACAGCGACGATCCGACGATCAAGGACAAGTCGGCGCGGGTCATCGACATCATCGCGCCGCAGGGCAAGGGCCAGCGCGCGCTGATCGTCGCGCCGCCGCGGACCGGCAAGACCGTGCTGTTGCAGAATATCGCCCGCGCGATCACCGACAATCATCCCGAAGTCTATCTGATCGTGCTGCTCATCGACGAGCGGCCCGAGGAAGTCACCGACATGCAGCGTTCGGTGAAGGGCGAGGTCATCTCCTCGACCTTCGACGAACCGGCGCAGCGCCACGTCCAGGTCGCCGAGATGGTGATCGAGAAGGCCAAGCGTCTCGTCGAGCACAAGAAGGACGTCGTGATCCTGCTCGACTCGATCACGCGTCTCGGCCGCGCCTACAACACGGTCGTGCCGTCGTCGGGCAAGGTGCTGACCGGCGGCGTCGACGCCAACGCGCTGCAGCGGCCGAAGCGCTTCTTCGGCGCCGCGCGCAATATCGAGGAGGGCGGCTCGCTGTCGATCATCGCGACCGCGCTGATCGACACCGGCAGCCGGATGGACGAGGTGATCTTCGAAGAGTTCA
>NZ_JBQLZM010000056.1:0-37711 GCF_052168275.1 Parasphingopyxis sp.
CCCAGCAGGGTAAGCTCATGGGAGGCCGGGAGGGGGAGCGGGCCGGTGCCGCGATTTTCCGTGAGCAAAATTCTGACATAGGATAAGGCGAAGCACATGAACATCGATCTGATCCCCGTCGGCGACGACCCGCCCGAGAATATCAATGTGATCATCGAGGTGCCAGTCGGCGGCGAGCCGGTCAAATACGAGTTCGACAAGGCGTCGGGAGCCTTGTTCGTCGACCGCATCCTCCACACGCCGATGCGCTATCCGGCCAATTACGGTTTCGTCCCGCACACCCTCTCGCCCGACGGCGATCCGCTCGACGCGCTGGTCGTCGCCCGCTCGCCCTTCATGCCGGGCTGCGTCGTGCGCTGCCGGCCGATCGCGGTGCTCAACCTCGAGGACGAACATGGCGGCGACGAGAAGCTGCTCTGCGTCCCCATCGACTCGACCTTCCCCTATTATCGCAAGATCGGCGAAGGCGGCGACCTGCCCGAAATCGTGATGCAGCAGATCGAGCATTTCTTCACCCATTACAAAGATCTGGAACCTGAAAAATGGGTCCGGGTCGGCAAATGGGGCGATGCGGAAGAGGCGCGCAAGGTCGTCGTCGAAAGCATCGAGCGGCTGGACGCGAAGACATGACGGCGGCGGAGCGCAGCTGGTGGTGGCGGTGCGCGGGGGCGGGCCTGATCGTGATCCTGACCAGCCTCTATTTCGGCCAGATACCGAATATCGAGAGCTGCGCGCCGGATGGCGCCGCCGGCAATCTCGGCTCGATCATCGCCTTCGAACTGGTCCGCTCGCCGGCCGATGTCGCCGCCCTGTTCGGCACGCCGCCCTGCACCGAACCGTTCCTCGCGGCCATGCGCCACGCCACCTGGGTCGATGCGCTGCTCTTCATCCCCGCCTATTCGGCCTTCCTCATCTGCGCGCTGATCGCGCTGCGCGGCTATGGGGGATCGCTGGCCGGCGTCGGTATCGCCGCCGCCGCCGCAGCCGCCCTGTTCGATCAGGTCGAGGGCTTCTGGCTGTTCATGATCATGGACGGCCTGCCCGGCAGCCAGGGCGAGATCAACTGGCTCATTCCCGCCGTCCGCGCCAAGTTCGTGCTGCTCGGCGTCGCGGCGATCTGCATCGGAGTGCTGCTGACGCGCCACAAGGGCATGGGCTTCGTCTTCGGCGCGATCATCGCGCTCGGCGGCGCGGCGACCACCTCGCTGATCGCGGACGACGGTTTCGGCGCGCTGACCGTGCAGGGATCGGCGGTCGCCTGGGTCGCGCTGTTCGCCGTGGCCGTGCTCTATGCGGTCATCCGGATGAACCCCCGCGCGCTCGTCGCCGACGTCCGGTCCGCGGACTAGCCTTTCGGTTTCTTCCGGCGCGGCTTCTTCTTCGGAGCGCGCTCGCCCGCCTCGATACCCAGCCGCGCCCATTGCCGCATGGCGTCGGGATCGTCGTACACGTCGAGCGGAGCGCGGCGATAGTTCATCGTCGCGATCGTGCCGTCCTTGCCGGTGAATTCGAACTTGCCGAGACCCTCGGCCTTGAACGCGGCCTCGTTGGCGGCATCGCTCTTGAAATAGAGATCGCCCCCGTCGACCAGCGCGAAGACAATGCCGTCGCAATAGAGGACGGCGCCGCCCATCATCTTGCGCATCGTGACCCGGCCGATCGGCTCCAGGCATTCGGCGACCCAGTCGACAAGGCCCTCGTCCACGCTCATGCGACGGCGGCCTCCATCATCTCCGCCTTTTTCGGCCGCCGCCAGGCGACGAGCAGGCAGCCCGCCACGATCAGCGCGGTCCCGGCGATCGTCATCCAGGTGACGGCCTCGCCGAAGAAATACCAGCCGAAGATCGCCGCCCAGATGAAGGCGCTATATTCGAGACTGACCAGATATTGCGCTTCGGCCCGGGCATAGCCCCAAGTCACCAGAAGCAGCGACACGATCGCCAGCGCCGCGGCGCCGCTCAGCGCCGGCCAATGGCCGGCACCGGGCATGACGGCGAAGAAGGGCGCGACCGACAACAGGCAGAGAAAGACGATGATATTCTGGAAGAAGGCGATCTCTACCGGCCCCGCGATCAGCGCCATCTGCCGCTGCAGCACGAGATTGTAGGCATAAGCGGTCGCCGACAGCAGGATCGCCGCCACGCCCCATTGCGCTTCCGCGCCGAATTCGCCGCCCATCTTCCCGAGCACGATGACGACGACGCCCGCGATGCCGAGCAGCGAGGCGAGGATCGCGTTGCGCCCGATCCGCTCCTTGAGCAGGACGGCGGCGAGATAGAGCGCCATCAGCGGCGCGATGAACGAGAGTGCCACGCCCTCGGCCAACGGCACGCGCACCAAGCCCCAGAAAAACAGAAAAGCCATGACCGCGATCAGGACGCCGCGAATCAGATAGAGCCGCATCGCGACGCGGCTCGGCCGTTTCCGCCGCCGTCCGAAATAGAGGATGCCGATCAGCAGGACGCCGGCCCCATAGCGCCAGAAAACGGCATTATAGGCGCCGAGCGCCACCGAAAGCCCCTTCATCACCGCATCCATCGCCGAGAAGAAGGCGAGCCCGGTCAGGACCGCCATCATCGGCAGGAGAATCGCCTGCGGTTCGGGCTGACGGAAAACGCTCATGCGCGCACCCATAGACGGCGTCTCCGCTTGCGGCGAGGCCCGAAACCGCTACGCCGAAACGGGCATGCAACAGGAAAGACATGATGGACCTGCCCGCCGGCTTCGCGCCGCATTTTCGCAAAAGCCCGTTGACCGATCCCTGGGAACCGCTTTTTTCGAAGCGCTCCGACAGGGCCGTCGTCATCGGGCTTATGGCGGACAAGCAGCACTGCAATTCGCGCGGCTTCGTGCATGGCGGGCTGATCTCGGCGCTCGCGGACAATGCCATGGGCCTGTCCTGCGCCGCCCGTCACGAGAAGGTCTCCGGCCTCGTGACGATCAGCCTGCATCTCGATTTCGTGCGCGCCGCGACCATCGGTCAGTGGCTGGAGTTCGAAACGACGTTCATCAAGCCGGGGAAGAGCGTCGACGCCGCGCAGGGCCGGGTGACGGCGGACGGCGAAGTCTGCGCGCTGGCCGGCGCGACGTTCCGGGTGCTGGACGCGGCGAAACCGTAGCCGCCTAAACGGCGAGCTTCGTGGCCGAACAGGCCGTGGTCAGGCCGAGCCCCCGCTTCATCGCCGGATAGGCGCGGACCATGGCGGCGGCCATCGCCAGCTCGAGCCGCACCGTACGGCCGAAGCGCGCCTCGATGGCCTCGCCGAGCACATCGGCATCGGGCGCCTGGCGCGCGATCGCCGCGCCGAACCGGAAGGCGAGCGCCTCGTCCTCGGGCAGTGCTTCGCCGCCGGCGAGCGCCGCATTCACGATGTCCCGCGGGACGCCGTCCATCAGGCTGCCGCGCGCCGCGGTCAGCGCGCAGGGCCCGCAATCCTCGACCAGCACCGCGCCGATCCGCGCCGCGCCGAGCACCGCGGCCGTCGCCGCATGGCGATGGTTGCTCGCCGGCATGAAATGCATGAATTTTTCGAGCGCATGGCCGGGCGCCTTCGCGATCTCGTGGACATATCGGCTTTCGCCCGGGGTCATCCGGTCGACGATGCCGAGGAACATGTTTTTCGGCAGGCCCGCCGGCGCGATCTTCTGGCGAGCGAAGAGCATCGCGACGGCGACGAGCACGAGCACGGGCGGGCCGAGCACGCCGGGAATATCCTGCACGAAGCGATCGGGCGAACAGATGCCGACGATCACCTCGTAGATATGCAGGAAACCGTGAACGAGCGGCCACAGCGTCCCCGCCAGCGCGGCCATCCACCGCATCTTCAGGTTCCCGGCCGCATAGCCGAGGATGACGGCCGAACTCAGATAGGCCAGGCCGATATCCGCAATGAAATGCGTATTGGCGGGGCCGGTCGCCGGAACGGTGGGGACGGAATAATACCAGTCGAGCGGCGCAAGCAGCATGAAGGCGCCATTGGCGAACGCAAACAGCGCGACCAGCGCGACGATGATCTGGGCGATGCGATCGAGGGTATCGTAGGGACCGGACATGGCGCTTCTCCTATTTCGGATAATCATTGTCCGATTAAACAAAGCGTGTCAATATGCGGTGGCCGGGCGCGGCCATGGATAATTGGCGGCGGCCGATTATATTCGGACATTACCTGTCCCGAAGAGCGAGAGCGGACCGATCATGCAGATTTCCAAAGGCGTCGAATGGGCCGCGCATGCCGCCGCGTTGATGTCCGCCCTGCCGCCAGGCAGGGGACTGCGGGCCGAAGCGCTGGCCCGCTATCACGGCGTTCCGGGGCCCTATATGGCCAAACAGATGCAGGCCTTGAGCAAGGCCGGCATCGTCCATGCCGCGCGCGGGAAACATGGCGGATATCGCCTCGCCAGGCCGGCCGGCGAGATCACGCTGTGGGACGTGATGACCGCGATCGAGGGCCGCAAACCGGCCTTTACCTGCACCGAAATCCGGCAGAACGGGCCGTGCGGCGCGGAACCGGAGCAATGCCGGCAAAAATGCGCGATCGCCGCCGCCTTCCATGCCGCCGAAGCGGCGTTTCGCGACCATCTGCAAGCGGTATCGCTGGTCGAGATCGCGGCGGGCGTCGTCGCCGACTCGTCGCCCGACCATCTGCGCGACGTCGGCCGGTGGCTGGAGAAAGAAGCGGTGGCGTTGGGCTAGAGATCCGGTTCGGCCGCGCCGGCTATTCGGGTCTGAAGTCCGCGAAATAGTCGAAAATCTCGTCTTCGGAACGGCTGGCGGCGTTGCGCCAGCCCGGCGCGGTTTCGGCGTTGAGCAGCGTCCCTTCGGGCGAGAGGACGAGGACGGTCGGCGTGCCCGCAATCTCCTCGATGCCGAAGCGGCGCGCGATATCGATATTGCGGCCCGCGCCCTCCTGCGGACGGCCGACATCGACATAGACGATCTCGTAGCGGTCCTCGAGCATGGCTGCGAAGCGCGGCGTTTCGAACCAGCCGGCGAGCCCGCGGCTGTCGTGGCACCAGTTCGCCCCCATTACGAGGATGACGCGCTTGCGGTGGACGGTCGCACGCGTCAGCGCCCAGACGATTTCGGCCAGTGCCGCGCGCTCCCCGTCGAACGGCCGCGCTTCGGGATGGTCGATCTCGGCCGCGATCGCGGGCGTACCCAGCCAGAACAGGACGACCGCCGCGACCAGCACGAACCGCCTGGTCATGATCGTTCGCCCGCATTTGCTTCGTCGGGGACCGCCAGCTCGTCGATTTCAAGCCGGCCGACCTTCAGCCTGTCGATCCGGGCCTCGCGGATCCGCACCCGACCGATCGCCAGCCGACCGATCGCCAATGCGCCGATCGCGGCGGCGCCGACGGCGAGCGCGCCGAGGGCTGCCGCGCCGAGCGCGCGCGACGCGCGAACCGGCCGTCTATCCGCCGCTCCGGCGGGCACTTCCGATACCTTGCGCCGGCTATTCGGCGGCTTCGACATGCGCGCCTTCGGCGGCCTCGATCTCGGCCGCCTTGGCCTCGACCAGCGCGACGATATGCTCGATCATGTCGGCGTCCTGGACGTGATGGTCGGTGACGCCGGACAGATAGACCATATGCTTGCCGGCACCGCCGCCGGTGATGCCGATATCGGTCTCGCGGGCCTCGCCCGGGCCGTTGACGACGCAGCCGAGCACCGAGAGCGAGAGCGGCGTGTGGATATGCTGGAGGCGCTCCTCGAGCGTCTGGACAGTGCGGATCACGTCGAAACCCTGGCGCGCGCAGCTCGGGCAGGAAACGACGCGCACGCCGCGCGTCCGGATGCCGAGGCTCTTGAGGATCTCGTAGCCGACCCGGACTTCCTCTTCGGGCTCGGCGGAGAGCGAGACGCGGATCGTGTCGCCGATCCCGGCCCATAACAGGTTGCCGATGCCGATCGCGCTCTTCACCGTCCCGCCGATCAGCCCGCCGGCCTCGGTGATGCCGAGATGGAGCGGGCAGTCGACCGCCTCGGCGAGCTGCATATAGGCGGACACGGCGAGGAACACGTCTGACGCCTTCACCGCGACCTTGAACTCGTGGAAATCGTGATCCTGCAAAATCTTGATATGATCGAGCGCGCTTTCGACCAGCGCCTCGGGGCAGGGCTCGCCATATTTTTCGAGCAGGTCCTTTTCGAGGCTGCCGGCATTGACGCCGATGCGGATCGCGCAGCCATTGGCCTTGGCCGCCGCGATCACCTCCTTGACGCGGTCTTCGCTGCCGATATTGCCCGGATTGATCCTGAGGCACGCCGCGCCGCCATCGGCCGCCTCGAGCGCGCGCTTGTAATGGAAATGAATGTCCGCGACGACCGGCACCTTGGCCGCGCGCGTGATCTGCTTGAACGCCGCCGTCGATTCCTCGTCGGGACAGGAGACGCGGATGATATCGACGCCCGCCTCCTCGCAGCGACGGATCTGGTCGACCGTCGCCTTGACGTCGGGCGTCGGGGTGTTGGTCATCGTCTGCACGGTCACCGGCGCATCGCCGCCGACCGGCACATCGCCGACCATGATCTGGCGCGACTGGCGCCGCGCGATATCTCTCCAGGGGCGTATCGACATGCGAATCCTATAGGCGCTCGCCGTTACCAATAAAAGGCACAGTCTCGGGCGCGGCATCGCGACATCGACGCGCGATCGCAGCCGGCAAGGCGCGGATGCGCCCGCCCGACGTTGTAATAGTGAACTTCTATTGAAAACGCCCCGAACTTTCGATGCAAACAATCTCCTCTTTCCGTTACATCCTGTCCCCAGGCAGTCATCGAAAGAGGTTTAGCGATAATGAAATTACGTCATATGGCCGCCGGGGCGGCGGCCGTCGCGCTGATGGTGTCCACCCCGGCCGTTGCGCAACAGGCCGGAGACGTCCAGCTGAAGCTGTTCGCCACCGGCGTCTTGCCCGACGGCCAGATCGACGAGGTCCTGCGCGACGATTTCGGGCTGCCGCCGGGCTCGCAGACACGGGTGACCGACAGCTTCGTCCCGACGATCGCCGCGGAATATTTCATATCGGACACCTTCTCGATCGAAACCATCTGCTGCGTCACGCCGCACGATGTCGAAGGCACCGGCGCGCTCGCCGGGGTGGAACTGATCGACGACGCCATCGTCCTGCCCGCGACGGTCACGGCCAAGCTGCACTTGCCGATCGGCGACGTCTTCAAGCCCTATATCGGCGCCGGCCCCGCCTATTTCTTCATCTTCAGCGAGAATGTCGGCACCGGCGCGGCCGCGCTCGGCATCGACGATGTCAGCCTGTCGAGCGAGTTCGGAGTCGCGTTGCAGGCCGGCGCGGATTTCCGGCTGAACGACCATGGGCTCGGCCTCAGCATCGATGCGAAACGCTATTTCGTTGGCACGACGGCGACCTTCTCCGCCGGTGGGACCGAGCTGATCCGCACCGATCACGACCTCGATCCCTGGGTGGTGAGCGCCGGCCTGTCCTACCGGTTCTGACGCGGTTCACGGCGCCGGATATGACAGCGGATCGATGACGATCGCGGCCGGCCGCGCGCACGCGGCCGGCCGGGCGTCAGGCCGCGTTTTCGCGGACCGCGGCCGCAGCTTCCGGCCGGTATCGCCCGTCCCTCTTCAGGGCGTAGAGCGCCTTGTCCGCGACCATCATGACCGCGTCGGCGTTTGCGCCGTCGCGGCCCGACAGCGCATGGCCGATGCTGCCCGACACCGGGATCCGATGGCCGTCGACGCTGGCGGGTTGCGACAGCGCGGCGAGGAAAGCAGTGGTGCGCGCCGACGCGGCGCATTCGTCGGTCACCAAGGGCATCAGGACGAAAAATTCGTCGCCGCCCAGCCGGCCGACAAGTTCCCCCGGTCTCGCCGCCTCGCCCAGCCTGTCGGCCACGATCCGGAGCAGCGTGTCGCCGACATGGTGGCCCAGCGTATCGTTGATCTGCTTGAACCCGTCGAGATCGAGAATCGCGATCGCATAACCCGGCCCCTCCGCCGAACCGGCATCGGCCGCGTCGAGCGCATCCATGATCGCCCGGCGGTTGGCGAGGCCGGTCAAGGCGTCCGTATTCGCGAGCCGCCGGATCTCTTCCTGCATCACGATGCCGTCGACGATCCGCTGATAGCTTTCCATCAGGAAGACGATCATCAGTATCGCGATCGATATCATGCTCGCGCCGAGAACCGCCCCCTCGAAATCGCCGAACAGCAGCAGATAGGTCGCGGCCGGCATGACGCCGATGATCAGCACGCCGATCGCCGCGCGCCGGATCGGTGCCAGGCAATGGGCGATGCAAGTCGATCCGAACACCAGCGAAACCGGGATCAGGATCATATCGGCGAATGTCGGCGTCGTCAGCGCATAGACGGACCAAGCGCTCAGGCCGGTGATCAGCCCGGTCGAGACGATCATCAGGCCGCGCAGCGTCTTTTCGGGATCACGCGCGCGATCGGGCGAGCGGGCCCGGCGGATCCACTGGATCATCCGCAGGAAAGCCGCGATCGCGACCACGCCCATCCAGGCATAGCTCGAGACGGGGAGCTCCTTGTAGAAGCATAACACGATGATCAGCGCGATGTTGAACAGCGCCACGGCATAGATCATCGGCACATGTTCGAGCGCGCGTTCGGCCTGCACGGCCACGATGCGCGCTCTCGCCTCTTCGGGCAGCGGGCGGCCGTCGCCTGTCGCCCGCGATTCCGGCGCGCTCCAGATGCCTGCCGAAATCCCCAAAAACCGCCTCCATGTCCGCCATTGTCAACGCCGGACCGGTCTAATTCTCCATGGTGAAAAGAGGGTTAATTCGGGGGACCGGCCGGCGGTTCAGAGCGTACGCGTCATGCACATCGAAAAATCGTCTTCCCGGTAATCGGCAAAGGGAGGGCATTCCTCGAAACCGTGCTTGCGATACAGGGCACGGGCAGCGGCGAAAGCCTGCGGCCGCCCGGTTTCGAGGCTGAGCCGCCGATAGCCCCGCCGCCGCCCCTGCTCGATCAGATGCAGGAGGATGGCTGCGCCGACACCGCGTCGGAGAAATCGCGGAGCGGTGCGCATGGATTTGAGTTCGCCATGCTCGCTATCCAGTTCCTTCAGCGCCCCGCACCCCGCCAGCTCTCCGTCCCGCCAAAGCGACCAGAAGGTGATGTCGGGTCCGCGCAGCCTGTCGATCGGCATCGCGTGGACGCTGCCCGGCGGCGAGTGGCGAACCGCCTCGGCGACGTGGAATTCCAGCAGCGCCGCGATCTCCCGCCCGGAGAGGTCGTCTTCCCGGATCTCAAATCTATCCATGGGGAACTGGCCTGATCATGGGGTGTTGAATAGGTGGGATTCGCTCGATCGAACAGGATAGAAATCATGCCCACCGTCCTCATCACCGGCGCCAATCGCGGCATCGGGCTCGAATTCGCCAGACAATATGCGGCCGATGGCTGGACGGTGATCGGCACCGCCCGGAAGCCGGACGGGGCGGACGCGCTGCGGTCCGTCGACACCGTCGAAATCCTGCGGCTCGACGCCGCCGATCCCGGCAGCCTCGACGATTTCACGTCCGCGCTCGGCGACCGCCCGATCGACCTGTTCATCAACAATGCCGGGGTTTACGGCAGCACCGATCTCGACCGCGACGAATGGCTCCGGACCTTCGAGGTCAACTCCATCGCGCCGACCCTTCTCGCCGAGCGGCTCCGGCCGAATGTCGCGGCGAGCGCGCAGAAGAAGATGGCGGTGCTGACCAGCAAGATGGGCTCGATCGCCGACAATGGCAGCGGCGGATCGATCCCCTACCGCTCTTCGAAGGCGGCGGTGAACGCGGCGTGGAAATCGCTGGCTATCGATTATGCCGATGACGGGATCGCGGTTGCGATGCTCCATCCCGGCTGGGTGCAGACCGACATGGGCGGACCCAACGCGCTGATCGACACCGAGACGAGCGTAAACGGCATGCGCGCAGTGCTCGACAAGCTGTCGCTGCAATCGACCGGCCGCTTCACCGCCCATGACGGCAGCGATCTGCCCTGGTAGCTTCGCCATTGGCTTTGCGCGGCGGGTTTGGCTAAGTCCGCCGGGATGAGCTGGCAAAAAGATATCGAGGAACTGCGGCGGCGCGAGGCCTATGCCGAGGAGATGGGCGGGCCGGAAAAGGTCCAGCGCCAGCACGACCGCGGCAAGCTCGACGCGCGCGAACGGATCCGGCGGCTCGTCGACGAGGGCAGTTTCCGGGAGATCGGCAAGATCGCGGGGCGCGGCGACTATGACGAACGGGAAGAGCTCGTCCACGCCGCGCCGAGCAACCTGATCTTCGGCCGCGCCGATATCGAGGGCCGACCGGTCGTCGCCAGCGCCGACGATTTCACCGTGCGCGGGGGAGCCGCCGACGCGGCGCTTCACCGCAAATTCGTCCAGTGCGAGAAGATGGCGCACGAACTCGGCATCCCGCTCGTTCGCATGATCGACGGCACGGGCGGCGGTGGTTCGGTCAAGAGTCTCGAGGATATGGGCTTCACCTATGTCCCCGCCGTTCCGGGCTGGGCCGACATCATGAAGAACCAGGAAACGGTGCCGGTCGTGGCGCTCGCGCTCGGCCCGACTGCCGGCATGGGCGCCGCGCGGACCGTTGCCAGCCATTATTCAGTGATGGTGCGCGGCCTCTCGCAGCTGTTTGCCGCCGGGCCCGTGGTCGCCCAGGCGATCGGCGAGGATGTCGACAAGGAGGGGCTCGGGGGCAGCGACATCCATACCCGCAACGGCGTCGTCGACGAGGAAGTGGCGAGCGAGGACGAGGCTTTCGCCGCCGCGCGGCGCTTCCTTTCCTACCTCCCCAGCAATGTCGACCAGCGCGCGGCGCGCGCGGCCAATGACGATCCGGTCGACCGGCGCGAAGAAGGCCTGCTCTCGATCGTCCCGCGCGAAGACAAGCAGGTCTATTCGATGCGCACCGTGATGGATGCGGTGTTCGACCGCGGCAGCGTGTTCGAGATGGGCAAGCGCTGGGGCCGTGCCGCGATCACCGCCTTCGCGCGGCTCGATGGCTGGCCGGTGGCCGTGCTGGCCAGCGATCCGAGTTTCCTCGGCGGCTCCTGGGAGGCGCTGACGAGCCAGAAGGTGAAGCGGTTCGCCGAACTCGCCGAGCAGTTCCGCCTGCCGGTCGTCCATCTCGTCGACAATCCGGGCTTCATGGTCGGCGTCGAGGCCGAACGGACGGGCACGATCCGGTTCGGTGTGGAGGCTATGAACGCCGTCTACAAGGCGAGCGTGCCCTGGGCGAGCGTGATCGTCCGCCGCGCCTACGGCATCGCGGGTTCGGCCATGTCGAACGCCGAGCGCTTCCAGTACCGCTTCGCCTGGCCGAGCGGCGACTGGGGCTCGCTGCCGATCGCCGGCGGTCTTGAAGCCGCGTACAAGGGCGTGATCGAGGCATCCGACGATCCCGCCGCCAAGCTGGCGGAGATCAAGGCGAAGCTCGAACGCGTCACCTCGCCCTTCCGTACGGCCGAAAAATTCAGCGTCGAGGATATCATCGATCCGCGCGACACGCGCCCGCTGCTCTGCGAGTTCGCCGATCTCGCCTGGCGCAAGCTGGGAGCCATCGATTGAACCGCGTCATTGCGAGAAGCGAAACGACGGAGCAATGACGGTTGCAACCTAATATGTCCGAAGGAGAAACTCATGCGGCTGCCGCTCTTTTTCACCGCCCTGCTTGCAGCGGGGCAGCTATCGGCCCAGCCGGCCGTCGAGGGCCGATGGACGCTGGTGATTCACGGCGGTGCGGGCGTGATCGAGCGCGACCGCCTTACCGCGGAGGAGGACAGCGCCATTCGCGCGGCGCTGGCCGAGGCGCTCGAAACCGGCAGTGCGATCCTGCGCGAAGGCGGCGCGTCGCTCGATGCGATCGAAGCGACGATCCGCGTGCTGGAAGACGATCCGAACTTCAACGCCGGGCGGGGCGCCGTTTTCACCTATGACGGCACGATCGAGCATGACGCGTCGATCATGGACGGCGCGACACGCAGCGCGGGCGCGGCGACCGGAACGTCGAACACCCGCCATCCCGTAACCCTGGCCCGGCGGGTGATGGAAAACAGCCCGCACGTCTTCCTGAGCGGCAGCGGCGCCGACGCATTTTCCATCGAACAGGGGCTCGAACAGGTCGAGAATAGCTGGTTCGAAACCGATCGCCGGCGTGGCCAGCTCGAGGAGTTTCTCGCGCGCCAAGCCGACGACGTTTCTGCCTATGATATCGATCTCAAATACGGCACCGTCGGCGCGGTTGCCGTGGACATCGCAGGCAATGTGGCGGCGGCGACCTCGACGGGCGGCATGACCGGCAAGCGCTGGGGCCGGATCGGCGATTCCCCGGTCATCGGCGCGGGCACCTATGCCGACAATCGCAGCTGTGCCGTGTCGGCAACCGGATCGGGCGAGTATTTCATCCGGGTCGGCGTGGCGCACGAAATCTGCGCGCAGATTCGCTTCCGGTTCGAGCAGAGACTGGCCGAGGCGCGCGCCTCCGTGCCGGTCGACGAGGAAGGCGTTCCCGAATTTTATGTCCATGCCAGCGAATTCGGTCTGCAGGCGGACGAGATACAGGAAATCGCCGACAGCGTGATCGCAGAAATGGCCGCGCTCGGCGGTTCTGGCGGCGTGATCGTGACCACGCCCTGGGGCATCGGCACCTATTCCTTCAACACGCCCGGCATGTATCGCGGCATGGCGTCGAGCGAGGGCGGCGCCAGTGTCGCCATCTATGGCGACGAAGACTAGCCGCCGGCACTTTCGCGCTCTCCGGCGAAGATGCGGGGCCGGGAATCGCGGTTCCCGGCCCGAAAGGGAATCGGAGGTTCGCCCGAGCGACTAGCCGACCGGCACGACGGTCACCGCGCGGCGGTTCTGCGCCCAGCTGGCCGGATCGGAACCGAGCGCGACCGGCCGTTCCTTGCCGTAGCTGATGACCGTCATCCGGGAGGCATCGACGCCGCGCGCGGCCAGATAGTTGGACGCCGCATTGGCGCGGCGTTCGCCGAGCGCGAGATTATATTCGCGCGTGCCGCGCTCGTCGCAATGGCCTTCGATCGTGACCCGGACGCCCGGATTGGCGACGAGCCAGCGCGCCTGCGAGTCGAGGATCGCGCGGTCTTCGGGGTCGATATCGTAGGAGTCGGTCTCGAAGAAGATCGTGTCGCTGGCGGTCTGGGCGAGGAAGTCCTCCCGGCTGCCGGGGGCGGGGCCCGTCGGGGCGAGCGGGTCGGTTTCCGGCCCGGTCGCCCCGACCGGCGGCGGCGGCAGATCGTCGGGCGCTTCGCGCGAGCAGGCGCCAAGCGCGAGCGCCGAACCGGCAGCGAGGAAAATCGCGGTTCTGGAAAAGCGTGTCATGGTTTCGATCCTTTTCTTCTTGCGACGCGGCCCCGCCTTATGCCGCCAGTCTTCACGCGGGAGTCAAGTGGGCGGTGCGCCGGTCAGTTTCTGAGCGGCGACCAGGAGGGGTCGGACGCGCCGACCGGCGTGGGCAGGCGGCGGACCATCCGGCCCGTGACATCCACCGACCAGAGGCTGGGCAGCGTATTGCCGCGCGGCGTCCGGAAGAAATGGATGACGCGGCCGTTGGGCGCCCAGCTCGGCCCTTCGTCCTGCCAGCTGTTCGTGAGGATGCGCTCGCCCGATCCGTCGGGCCGCATCACGCCGATCCGGAAGCCGCCGCCCAATCGGGTAAAGGCGATCAGATTGCCGCGCGGGCTCCATTCGGGCGTCGCATACTGACCGCCGCCGAAACTGATGCGCCGCTGGTTCGAGCCGTCGGCGTTCATCACATAGAGCTGCTGGCCGCCCGAGCGATCGCTCTCGAACACGATGCGGCGGCCATCGGGCGAATAGCTTCCGCCGGTGTCGATGCCCGGCGTGTTGGTCAATCGGACGGCCCGCCCGCCGGATACCGGCACGCGATAGATATCGGTGTTGCCGTTGACCGCCATCGAGAAGACGACATAGCGGCTGTCCGGCGAATAGCGCGGCGCGAAAGTCATATAGGGCGCGTCGACCAGCAGCCGCTGCCGGCCGGTCTCCAGGTCGTAGATATAAACCCGCGGTTCGTCGTTCAGATAGCTCATATAGGTGATCGTCCGTCCGTCCGGCGCGTATCGCGGCGTCAGGACGATCGACTGGCCGTTGGTCAGAAAACGGTGATTGGCGCCATCGGTGTCCATCACGGCGATCCGCCGGACCCGGTTGTCCTTGGGTCCGCTCTCGGCGACATAGACGATCCGGCTGTCGAAATAGGCCCCCTCGCCCGTCAGCCGGGCATAGACCATGTCGGCGCAGCGATGCGCCGCGCGCCGCCAGTCGGCATAGTCGACCTCGTAGCCGGCCCGCTCGAGCGGCGCCTGGGCGAAGACGTCGTACAGATAGCAGCCGACCGTCAGCCGGCCGTTGTCGCCCGCCTGGACATATCCCTGGACGAGATTCTGGGCGCCGACCTGGTTCCAGGCCGGATAGTCGGGCGCGGTGACCCGCGGCATGTCAACGTCGCGCAGGAATTGCCGCGCGACGGGATTGAAGAAGCCGGAATTGCGCAGATCGTCTTCGATGACGCGTGCGACCTGGCGGCCGAGATCCTCGGTGTTGCCGGCCGGTGTCCCCACGGCGCGCGGCGTCGGCATGTCGGGGATCGCGATCGCGGTGGGGTTGGAGATACCGCCGACGACATCGCCTTCGATCGGGCCGGACGCGGGTTCGTCCTGGGCGATCGCCGCGCTGCCGAGGGCGGCCAGGCACAGCCCGAAGACGAGGCGGCGAACGGCCGGAAGGGAGGGGATCGAAAAAGCCATGATGCTCATGCTCCTCAGGTCAATTGCGCCGGGATGAAATTCAGGACGACGTCGCTCCAGCCATCTTCGTAGAGCGCGTCGGGCAGGGGCGGCAGCGGGCAGCGCGGGTTGAGCACGGCGCTGCGCGCCGCCTCGATCATCTGCGACTCATATTGCCGGTTCGAGCCGTTCACCCCGCGCGCGCCGAGCACGCTGACCTGGCTGCGGCCGAGCGAGCCGTCGCGGTCCGGCTGGATCCGCAGGCGCACCACGATATCCTCCGCCGAAGTCCCGCTCAACGAGCCGAGATTGTAGCAGGGTCGCACCGCATTCACGATCCGGCTGATCAGGTTCGAGCGATCCGCGCCGGTGACCGGCGCCTGAGAGCGCGAGGTGCCGGTGTCGTTCGAGGCACCGATACCGTCGGTGATGCCGGCGATCCGCGACGAGCGGCGCTGCGCTGGACGCCGTTGCGGCTGCGGCCGGCTCTCGGGCACCGGGTCCGCGCGCCGCTCCATGGGTGCCGGCGGCGCGGGGCTCGGCGTCACGCTGGGCTGCGGCAGCGGCTCGATCTCGGGCGGCGTCATCGAATCGAGATCGTTTTCGAGATCACGCCGTTCCGAAGCGGGCGCGGGCCGGTCGGCGGCCGTGGCGAATGCGCCGATATCGTCCGACAGGGTCACCGCCACCGCCTCGCGCCGGGGCACCTCGTCGCGCGTCAGCAGGGTGAAGGACAGCAGGGTGAACAGCGCGACATGGCCGATAGCCGCGGCGCCGAGACCGATGCGTTCCGCCCGGTCCATCAGATGGGTTCCACTTCGGCCGGATCGAGCAGTTCGCCCGCTTCGCCGTCCGGCGCGTCGTCCGCGCTTTCACCGGAATCGTCCGGCGTGGCACCGTCCTCTCCCGGCGCGGTCGTCAGCAGCGAGATGCGGTTGAGGCCGGCCCGGTTGAGCTCGCCCATGACGAGCATGACGCGGCCGTAATCGAGCGTCGTATCAGCACGCAGAAACACCGCGTGGCCGTCCGGACCTGCCGGCCGCGCGGCGATCGCGCCCAGCGTCTGGGCCAGCTCGACATCGGTGATTGCAATATCGTCGACGAAAATCTGTCCGCTGCGATCGATGGCGATCTGCGTGGGTTCGCTCTCCTGGTCGAGCGCGCCCGCCCGGCTCTCGGGCAACTGCACCGGCACGCCGGAGGCCAGCAGCGGCGCGGTGACCATGAAGATGATCAGCAGCACCAGCATCACGTCCACGAACGGCGTAACGTTGATTTCGGACATCGGCACCCGCCGGCCGCGCATCGACTGGGAGGGAAGCTGCATGGCCATGGCTCAGCGCGTCGCCTCCAGCTCGTGGCTCAAGGTCGCGTGGAGGCCGTCCGCATAGCGGGTCAGCCGCGCCTCGAGCCGGTTCAGGCCGTGGGTCAGGCGGTTATAGGCGATCACGGCCGGGATGGCGGCGAACAGGCCGAGCGCGGTCGCGAACAGCGCCTCGGCGATGCCGGGCGCGACGACGTCGAGGCTGGTCGAGGCCTGGCCGGCGATATCGGTAAAGGCGCGCATGATGCCCCAGACCGTGCCGAACAACCCCACGAAGGGCGCGACCGAGCCGACCGTCGCGAGGATGTTGAGCCGGTCGGTCAGCTTGTCCATCTCGGCGGCGACTGCCGCGCCCATCGCCGTCGCCAGCCGCTGGCGGGTGCCGGGCCGGTCGATCGTGCCGTTCTTCGTCGAACGCCGCCATTCGGACAGCCCGGCGCTGAACACCTTGGCGGCCGAATTGTCGTCGCCGCCGCGCGCGTCGTAGAAACGGTCGATATCCTCGGCGCGCCAGAAATCGCGCTCGAACCGCTCGCTCTTCCTGCGCATGCCGCCGATCTTGCGGCCGTGGCTGATGATGATCGCCCAGGTCCAGATACTCGCCAGCAGCAATCCGATCATCACCAGTTTGACGACGATATCGGCCTGCAGGAACAGGGTCAGCGGGTTCATCAGCGATTCGCTCGCGCCGAATTCGAATCCTCCCATGGCGTTTATTTGTCTCCTGTTTGCAAACGCTTGAATGTCTCGATCCATGCGCGCGGCTGGCGCATCGGCCTACCGTTCGGCGCAACCAGCGCGGCGGTCACGTCCGCATCGGTCAATATGTCGCGACCGCGCATGACTCGCTGATGAATGGCGCAGCTCGCCGCCCGGACGCCGGTGACGTGGCTGATAACGAGCAGATCGTCGTCGAGCCTGGCCGGCATGCGATATTTGATCGCCAGATCGACCACCGCATAGGCGCCGTCGCCCGCCTCCATCGTCGCGCGCTGGTCGACGCCGGCCAGCCGCAGCATATCCGACCGCGCCCGCTCCATGAAGCGCAGATAATTGGCGTGATAGACGATTCCGGACAGATCGGTGTCCTCGAAATAGACGCGGACCGGGAAGCGATGCTCCTGGCCGTCGAAATAGCCGGACACCGGCCGGTCGCGCATATCGTCGCTCATGCCTCCAGCCTTAGCCGGGCCGGACTCGCCGTAAAAGCACCGATTTTCGGGTTGTCGCGACGGGGCAACCGGTGGGCGCGCCTCTCGGCCCGATATGTTCGCCTTTTGGACGCCGCAGTCGCCTCAATCTATGGGTGCACGCCCTAGTCGAACAGTCCGTCTTCCGCAGACTTCGGTGGATTCAGCCCCAGATGCTTCCAGCCGCGGGCATTGAGCGCCCGGCCCCGCGCCGTGCGCGCGACGAGGCCGAGCTGGATCAGATAGGGCTCGATCACCTCCTCGATCGTATCGCGCGGTTCGGACAGACCCGCCGCCAGCGTTTCAACGCCGACCGGCCCGCCCTTGTAGATATCGGCGATCATCGTGAGATAACGCCGGTCCATCATGTCGAGGCCGAGCGCGTCGACCTCGAGCCGGGTCAGCGCGGCATCGGCGGTCTTCGCATCGACCTCCGCCACTCCGTCGACATGGGCGAAATCGCGGACCCGGCGCAGCAGGCGCCCCGCGATCCGCGGCGTGCCGCGGGCCCGGGCAGCAATCTCGCGCGCGCCGTCGTCGGTGATCGCGAGGTCGAGCAGGCTGGCGGCACGGCGGACGACCTGTTCCAGTTCTTCGACGCTGTAGAAGGTCAGCCGCACCGGGATACCGAAGCGATCGCGCAGCGGCGTCGTGATCAGGCCTTGCCGGGTCGTCGCGCCGACCAGCGTGAATTGCGGCAGGTCGATCCGCACCGAACGCGCCGAAGGCCCCTCGCCGATGATCAGGTCGAGCGCCCGATCCTCCATCGCCGGGTAGAGGATTTCCTCGACCGCAGGCGCGAGGCGGTGGATTTCGTCGATAAACAGCACGTCGCCATCCTCGAGATTGGTCAGCAAGGCCGCCAGATCGCCGGCCTTCGCGATCACCGGACCGGAGGTCGCCCGAAAACCGACGCCGAGCTCGCGCGCGACGATCTGCGCCAGCGTCGTCTTGCCGAGCCCCGGCGGGCCGAACAGCATCACATGATCGAGCGCGTCCGACCGCTTCTTCGCCGCCGCGATAAAGACGCGCAAATTGTCGCAGGCCGATTTCTGCCCGATAAACTCGGCCAGCGTCTTGGGCCTGAGCGCCGCATCGGCATCTTCAGGCTGGCGTTCGGGAGAGATTTGGCGGTCGGTATCGGTCATGTCGCCGCCTTCTTCAGCGCCACCCGCACCAACGCATCGAGGCCTGCCTCCTCACCCAGCTCGCCCTGCGCCGCCGCTACGGCCTTGCTCGCCTCGGCCGGCTTGAAGCCAAGGTTGAGCAGCGCGGATACCGCATCGGCGGACGCGCCGGCGGGCACCGGCGCGGTGCCGCCCGCAGCCGTCGCGATGCCGCCGGCCTTGTCCTTGAGTTCGTTGACGATGCGCGAGGCGAGCTTCGGCCCGACGCCGGGCGCGCGCGCGACCATCGCCGCATCGCCCGCCGCGATCGCGGTCTGCAGGTCCCTCGTCTCCAGGGTCGAGAGGATCGCCAGCGCGACCTTGCTGCCAACGCCCTGCACGCCATTCAGCAGCCGGAACCAGTCGCGCTCGCCGGCGCTGGCAAAGCCGATCAGCCGGATGAAATCGTCGCCGACCAGCATCTCGGTATGGATCGTCACATCGCCGCCGACCGGCCCGAGCGCCTCCAGCGTCCGCGACGAGGCGGCGACCAGATAGCCGACGCCCTGGACATCGATCACCGCATGATCGGCGGCGCTCGCTTCCAGCACGCCTTTGAGTTTCGCGATCATGCGGCGGCTCCCACGGCCCGCGCGCTCGCCCGGTGATGGGCATGGGTGATCGCGACCGCCAGCGCGTCGGCGGCGTCCGCGCCCGCGATCTTCGCGCCGGGCAGCAGGACGGACACCATCGCATGGACCTGCGCCTTGTCCGCGCCGCCCGTGCCGACCACGGCTTTCTTGACCAGGCGGGGCGCATACTCCCCGATCGGCAAGCCGGCCTCGGCCAATATGAGCATCAGCGCGCCGCGCGCCTGACCCAGCTTGAGCGTCGATTGCGCATTGGTATTGACGAAAACTTCCTCGATACCCGCATCCGCCGGCGCGTGTTCGGCCAAGACGCCGCGCAGGCCGTCGGCGAGCGTCACCAGCCGTTCGGCCATCGACGCCTTCGCCTCCGTCCGGATCCGGCCATTGGCGATATGGGACAGCCGGTTGCCCTCCGCCGCGATGACGCCCCAGCCGGTACAGGCCAGCCCCGGGTCGAGGCCGATCAGCTTCAGGAGAGCTTCTCCATGATCTCGTCCGGCACGTCGTAATTGCCCCAGACGGTTTGCACATCGTCATTGTCGTCGAGCGTGTCGATCAGCTTCATCAGCGTCTCGGCGTCCTTTTCGTCGAGCGTCACCTCGACATTGGGCCGCCAGGCGAGCTTCGCGCCCTCGGGCTCGCCGAGCGATGTTTCGAGCGCGCCGGCCACCGTGTGGAGATCGTCGGCCGCCGTCCAGATTTCGTGGCTTTCGTCGTCGGACTGCAGATCCTCGGCGCCGGCTTCGAGCGCCGCTTCGAGCACCTTCTCGCTGTCGCCGACGCTGGCCGGATAGGTGATCAGGCCGAGCCGTTCGAAACCGTGCGCGACCGAACCACTCTCGCCCATATTGCCGCCATTTTTCGAGAAGATGGTACGGACATCGGTCACCGTGCGGTTGCGGTTGTCGGTCAGCGTCTCGACGATCAGGCTGACCCCGCCCGGCCCGAAGCCCTCGAACCGGATTTCCTCGTAATTCTCGCCGTCATTGGCGGTCGCCTTGTCGATCGCGCGCTGGATATTGTCCTTCGGCATCGATTGCCCGCGCGCCGTGTTGATCGCGAGGCGAAGCCGCGGGTTCATGTCGGGATCGGGCGCGCCCATCTTGGCCGCGACCGTGATTTCGCGGCTGAGCTTGGAAAAGAGCGCCGAGCGCTTCTTGTCCTGCGCGCCCTTGCGATGCATGATATTCTTAAATTTGCTGTGGCCTGCCATGGGTTCCCGTATGTCTGTCGATTGCGTTCTGCGCCGGCCTTAGCTTAGCAGCCCCGGCGCGCGCAACGTCAAACGAGCCGCTGCCACCAGCCGACATCGCGCCACGCGCCGAATTTCCAGCCGACTTCCCGATAGATGCCCACCGGGGTGAAGCCGACCGCCTTGTGCAGCGCTTCGCTGCTTTCGTTCGGGATGGCGATACCGGCAAAGGCCGCATGGATGCCATGTTCGGCCAGGATCGGGAACAGCGCCCCGTACAGCGCCCGGCCGATACCGCGCCGGATCTTCGTTTCCGGCACGTAGATCGCGACGTCGCAGGAAAAGCGATAGGCATGGCGCAGCCGGTGCGGCGAGCCATAGGCATAGCCCGCGACTTCGCCGTCATCCTCCGCGACGACCCAGCCATGCGAGGCGCCATAACCCTCGATCCGCCTGCTCATCTCCCGCACCGACGGCACTTCTTCCTCGAAACTGACCCATGTGTCCTTGACGAACGGCGCATAGATCGCCTGGCAGCTTTCGGCGTCTTCGGGCCGGCCCTGGCGCACCGCCATGGTCATCGCACCCTCAACCGAGCTTGACGGCCGTTCCGGAGACCGAGACCATCAGCATCGAACCCGTCTCCCCGATCACCTCATAGTCGAGATCGACCCCGACCACCGCATCGGCGCCGGCATCCTCGGCTTCATGTTCGAGATCGGCGAAGGCCTCGCGCCGCGCGGTTTTCAGCGCCTTCTCATAGGCGCCGGCGCGGCCGCCGACGATATCGCGCACCTTGGCGAACATGTCGGAAAAAATGTTGGCGCCGATGATTGCCTCGCCGGTCACCACGCCGCAATAGCGGGTGATCGGCCGGCCTTCGATTTGCGGTGTCGTCGTGATGATCATGCCCGGTTCCTCTTCGCTGCTCGGCAGCAGCCTTAGCGGATCGGCCGGGAGATTTCATCCTCCATTCGCCAGGTCGTTCCGCTGCTCACTCCATGCCGAGCGCGGATTTATAGGTTTCGAGCAGATCGTCCTGCTCGCGCCGGTCATGCGTGTCCATCTTCCGGAGACTGACGACCTTGCGCATGATCTTGGGATCGTACCCGACGGCCTTGGCCTCGGCGTAGACATCCCTGATATCGTCGGCGATACCCTTCTTTTCTTCCTCGAGCCGCTCGATCCGCTCGATCAGAAGCCTGAGCCTGTCCGCCTGTACTGCGCCGTCCGCCATGATGCCTGTCTTTCTGCTTGGATTGGGAAAGCGCGAGGCTCTAGGCGAGCGCGCGAAAAGCCTCAAGCATTCTTCGCAAGGCTGTCCTTCATCCGCTGCAATTGTTCGGGCGTCGCCTCGCCCTGGTAGCGATCCTTCCATTCGCCATAGGACATGCCGTAGATCGCCGCGCGCGCCGCGTCCTTCGACAGTTCGGTTCCGCGCTCGGCCGACGCCTCGGCGATCCAGTCGGACAGGCAGTTGCGGCAGAAGCCGGCGAGCCCCATCAGATCGATATTCTCCGCATCGGTGCGGTGCCGCAGATGGGCGACGAGCCGGCGAAAGGCGGCGGCGGCCGCGGCATCGTCGATATCGGGCATGATCGTTTCGTCGGACATTGATAAGGTTCCTCACAGTTGTACTGTCACGATAAGGCTATAGAGCCCCAACGGTAAGTCCAGTCAGCCGGGAGTCCCCGTGGTTTCAGACACAGCCCCGCGCCAGCGCAAGGTGCGCATTCTCGCAACGCTCGGCCCGTCCAGCGCCGATCCGGCGATGATCCGCAAACTCTATCTCGCCGGCGCCGACGCCTTCCGGATCAATATGAGCCATGGCAGCCATGACGATCACAAACAGGTGATCGCGGCGATCCGGACGCTCGAAAAGGAAGCCCGGCGGCCGATGACGATCCTGGCCGATCTGCAGGGCCCCAAATTGCGCGTCGGCGCGTTCGCGGACGGACTCGTCCAGCTCGAAACCGATGCGCGGTTCACGCTCGATCGCGACGACAGCCCCGGCGACGCCAGCCGCGTATCCCTGCCGCATCCCGAGATTTTCGAGGCGATCGAGGACGGCGCGCGCCTGCTGCTCGACGATGGCAAGATCGTGTTGCGCGTGACCGATGCCGGGGCCGACCGGATCGAAACCGTCGTCGAGGTCGGCGGGCCGCTATCGAACAACAAGGGCCTCAACGTCCCCGACGTCATCATCCCGATGGCCGCGCTGACCGACAAGGATCGCAGCGACCTGACCTTCGCGCTCGATCAGGGTGCGGACTGGATCGCGCTGTCCTTCGTCCAGAAGCCCGAAGACGCCGCCGAAGCGCGCAAGCTGATCCAGGGGCGGGCGGCCCTGCTCGCCAAGATCGAAAAGCCCTCGGCCGTCCGCCGGATCGACGAGATACTAGAGGCGGTGGATGCGGTGATGGTCGCGCGCGGCGATCTCGGCGTCGAGATACCGCCCGAAGACGTTCCGCCGCTGCAGAAGCAGATCGTCGACAAGGCGCGAAAGCTGGGGCGTCCGGTCGTCGTCGCGACGCAGATGCTGGAATCGATGATCCGGTCGCCGACGCCGACCCGGGCCGAGGTCTCCGACGTGGCGACGGCTGTCTATGACGGCGCCGATGCGATCATGCTGTCCGCCGAAAGCGCGGCCGGCGACTGGCCGGAAGAGTCGGTAACGATGATGGACAAGATCGCGACCGCGGTCGAAGCCGATCCGACCCACTGGGAGCGCGTGCATTTCACCGAAACGCTGCCTGATTCGACGAGCGCCGACGCGCTGGCCGAGGCATCGAACGGCATCGCCCAGACGGTTTCGGCGAGCGCGATCATCTGCTTCACGACGTCGGGTTCGACCGCGCGCCGGGTTTCACGCGAACGCCCATCGGTGCCGCTGCTGGTGCTGACCCCCAAGCTCAAGACCGCACGCCGACTGGGCCTGTTATGGGGCGCGCATTCGGTGCACACGCGCGACGTCGCCAATTTCGAGGAGATGGTCGCCAAGTCGAAGCGCATGGCGCTGCGCGCGCGGATCGCCGAGGGTGGAGACCGGGTCATCGTGATGGCCGGCGTTCCGTTCGGAACGCCCGGCTCCACCAACGTCCTGCACATCGTGCGCCTTATCGGCGACGAACTGAAACGCCATACGAAAGAAGCGATCGCGAGCGACGATTAGCGCGACGGACCGAAGTCAACCGAGCAGGCCATGATCCCGCAGACTGGCCGCCAGCGTCTCGGCATCGCGGAAATGATGGCCGGCAAATCCCTCGGCCTCGGCGCTGCGGATATTCTCTTCCCGGTCGTCGATGAACAGCCCCGTGCCCGGCGCGAGGCCGAACCGGGCCAATGCGAGGCGATAGATGGCCGGATCGGGCTTGATCAGCTTTTCCTCGCCGGAGATCACGATGTCCGCGAAATGGTCGATCACCGGCGCGGTCGGGCGGAACAGGTTCCAGAACTCGACGCCGAAATTGGTGATCGCGAACAGGGGAACACCGCGGTCCGCCAGTCGCTCGACCAGGGCATGCACGCCCGGCACCGGCCCGGGAATAGTCTCGAGCCAGCGATCGACATAGGCCTGGATCAGGTCCGCATGGTCGGGGAATTCGGCGCTGCGCTCGGCGACCATGGCCGCCAGCGGGCGACCGGCGTCATGCTGGACGTGCCAGTCCAGGGTCACGACATTGTCGAGAAACCAGTCCCGCTCCTGCGGGTCGGGGATCAGCTTTTCGAAGAGAAACCGGGGATCCCAGCGATACAACACATTGCCGACGTCGAAGACGACAGCATCCACGGTCATTAGCCCTGACGCGCTTTGAACCTGCGATTGGTCTTGTTGATCACATAGGTGCGGCCGCGGCGACGAATCACGCGGTTGTCGCGATGCCGGCCCTTGAGCGATTTCAGTGAATTACGGACTTTCATGGCGCTGCAGCGGCCTTCTGCTATCTCGGTTGTCGGAAACGAAGTGCGCACCTATGGTCGAACGGCCCGAAAGTCAAGCATGTGCGGGCGTCGAAACCCCACGGAGTTTCCGGTGAAATCACCGTTTCGCAACAGAAATCGAAGTGCCCTGCCGAGCGGCGAAAGGCTCTATGCGATCGGCGACATCCATGGCCGGTTCGACCTGTTCGAAACGCTGCTCGGCAAGATCGAGGCCGACAATGCCGATCGCGGCCCCGCCGACACGACCATCATCCTGCTCGGCGACCTGATCGATCGCGGTCCCGAATCGGCAGCCGTGGTCGAACATGCCCGATCCTGGAGCGCCGGGTTCGCCGCCATGGAGGTATTGCTCGGCAATCACGAAGCATCGTTGCTGGCCGTGCTCGAGGGCGAAACCCGCTGGCTCGACAGCTGGCTCGGCTATGGCGGCCGCGAAACGCTGGCGAGCTACGGCGTTCCCGCCGACATGCTGGATATCGCCGAGAGCGCCGAGATCGCGCACGCCGTGCGGTCGCACATCCCGGAAAGCCATGCAGCGTGGCTGAAAGCCCGCCCGCTGTCTCTGCGCCGCGGCGACTATCTGTTCGCCCATGCCGGGATCCGGCCGGGCCGCGATCTGGACGCGCAGGACGCCAAGGACCTGTTGTGGATCCGGTCCGAATTCCTCGACAGCGAGGCGGATCACGGCGCGGTCATCGTCCACGGCCATTCGATCGCGCCGCAGCCCGAGACGCGCCACAACCGGATCGGCATCGACACCGGCGCCTATTTCAGCGACACTCTGACCGCGCTCTGCCTCGAAGGTCGCGAGCGCCGGTTCATTCAAAGCTGAGAGAGGCGCGCCATGAAACTCTTCGTCCCGCTTTTTCTGGTCCTCATAGCCTGCGGCCCGGCAGCCGGAAGCACCAGCTTCGATGCCGCAGCGCCGATCGCCGGCGACGTTCTGATTACCGGCAACAAGGGCGAGGACACGATCAGCCTCATAGATCTGGACACGGGCACCGAACATGCGCGGCTCGAGACCGGGCACCAGCCGCACGAAATCGCGATCTCGCCGGACGGCGCGCGCGCCGCGGTCGTCGCCTATGGCGGCACGACGATCGATATCATCGACGTGGCCGGCGCGCGCCGGGTCGACCGGATCGACCTCGCGCCCAACCGCCGGCCGCACGGCCTGCTCTGGCTGCCCGACAACCGGTTGGTCGCGACGACCGAAGGCAGCGACAGCCTGACCATCGTCGACATGGCGGACCGCTCCGTGACGGCCATCGCGACCGGACAGGAGGGATCGCACATGGTCGCCGTCAGCGTGGACCTCGCCCGGGCCTATGTCTCCAACATGGGCAGCGGTACGGTCAGCGTCATCGATCTCACGGCCGGCGCGAAGCTGCGCGATCTGCCCGCCGGCGACACCCCCGAGGGCATCGCATTGTCGCCCGACGGGGCGACGCTCTGGGTCGCCGATCGCGACAATGCGCTGCTGTTTGCCTTCGATACGACGAGCTTCGAGCGCATCGCGGAGATCGGAGTCGGCAATTTCCCGATCCGCGTCGCCGTCAGCCCCGATGGCGCGACGGTCGTGACGTCCGACTATGCGGACGGCAGCCTGACCCTCGTCGATGCCGAAAGTCGCGCGGTCAGCCGGACCATTACCGTATCGGGCAGCGTCGACGCCGCGCAGGTCACCATCCTCTTCTCGGCCGACGGGAGAACGGTGTACGTCGCCGAGACCGGCCGCAACCAGATCGCCGCGGTCGATTTCGACAGCGGCGAGGTGATCCGGCGCTACGATGCGGGCGAGGATAGCGACGGGCTCGCGGTGACGACGATCGGCGGCACCGACTAGACGCGCTCGCCGAGGCGCCTTTCCCAGGCCAGGGCATCGGCGACGATCCCGTCGAGATCGGCGTGTCGCGGACGCCAGGGAAGTGCTGAAAGGATCGCGCTGTTGTCGGCGATCAGGGCGTCCGGATCGCCGGCGCGGCGCGGCTCCATCGATCGGTTGAGTGTGACTCCCGCCACCCGGTCGACGCTGTCGAGCACTTCGAGCACCGAAAATCCCGAGCCGTAGCCGCAGTTGAGGATATGGCTTTCGTCCGGCGCGGCGATAAGCTTTTCCAGCGCATGGATATGCGCCGCGGCGAGATCGGTGACATGGATATAGTCGCGCACGCCCGTGCCGTCCGCCGTGTCGTAATCGGTCCCGAACACGGCCACCCCGTCGCGCTTGCCCAGCGCCGCTTCGACCGCGACCTTGATCAGATGCGTCGCGCCCGCCGTCGACTGGCCGGACCGTCCCTCGGGATCGGCGCCGGCGACGTTGAAATAGCGCAACGCGCAATAGTTGAGCGGGTGCGCCGCCGCGGTATCGCGCAGCATCCATTCGGTCATCAGTTTCGACCGGCCATAGGGATTGATCGGATGGGCCGGCATCGTTTCCGTGACCGGTATCGTATCGGGGATGCCATAGGTCGCGGCGGTCGAGGAAAAGAGGAAATGCGGCACTCCGTTCGCAACCGCGGTTTCTATCAACACCCTGCTCTTCGCCGTATTGTTGTCATAATATTTGAGCGGATTTTCGACTGACTCCGGCACCACCACCGAGCCGGCGAAATGCATCACGGCCCGGATGTCGTGGTCGCCGATCAGTTTGGCGACGAGGGCCGCATCGGCGATATCGCCCTCGGCGAAAGTCGCGCCGTCCGGAACGGCCCAACGAAAACCGGTCACGAGATTGTCGAGCACCACGACCGGCCAACCCGCGTCGAGCAGCGCCAGGGCGGCGTGGCTGCCGATATAGCCCGCGCCTCCGGTGACCAGAATCGCCGGTTTCTCGCTTATTCCCGCTTCCTTCACCGCCACCTGACTCCCTTTTGCAGCCTTTTCGTGTCACAATCGTTGAACGGTCTATAGCGCCCCGTTCCGCGATATGGAGACAGTTGATGAAAAAGAGTTTCGCCCGCACAGCCGCCCTAGCGGCGCTCGCCCTCGTGGCCGCCTGTGCGACGCCATCGCAGCGCGGCACCGAAGTCACCCGCTTCCATCTCGGCCAGGCGATCCCGGCCCAGGCCATCAATGTCGAGCCGGCCGATCCGGAACGCGCGGACAGTCTCGAGTTCCGCCAATATGCCGCGATCGTGGCGCAGCAGCTGGCGACGATCGGCTTCACCGAAACCAGCTTGGAAGAGGCGGAGATGATCGCGGTGATGAATGTCGAGCGCGGGACGCGGGCCGAAGTCGCCCGGCGTTCTCCCTTTACGATCGGTATCGGCGGGGGATCGTTCGGCCGCCGGACGGGCGTCGGCGTGGGCACGAGTTTCGGCGTGGGCGGTTCGCGCGGCGGCGAGGTCGATGTCACCGAGCTCTCGGTTGCGCTCAAGCGCCGGTCGGAGGGCACGATCGTCTGGGAAGGCACGGCGACCCGGGCCACCGAGCCCGGCGCGGAAAGCCCGGCAACGATTGTCGAAATGCTCGCAGCCGCCCTGTTTCAAGGCTTCCCAGGCGAGTCCGGCCGCACTATCACGGTTGAATGACAGTCAGCATCACGAGCGCCTTTGACGGCGGCAATATCGCAGTCCTTTCAACCTCCGGCAGCACCGCGGAACTGGAAATCGTCAAGGACCACCAGTCCGATTTCTATCAATGGTTCTATTTTCGCGTCACGGGCTGCGCCGGCGCAGACCTGGTGCTGACGATCGGCAATGCCGGCGACAGCGCCTATCCGCAGGGCTGGGAGAACTACCAGGCACGCGTATCGGCCGATCGCGAGCAATGGCGTCTCGCCGATACCAGCTATGCCGACGGCAAGCTCGTGATCCGTCACACGGCGGAGGCGAACAGCCTCTGGTTCGCCTATTTCGCCCCCTACACGATGGAGCGCCATTACGATCTGGTATCCGAGATCGCCGGGCGAGACGGGGTGAGCCACTCCTCGCTCGGGCGGACGCTCGACGGGCGCGAGCTCGACTATTTCACGATCGGCACCGGCGATCTTTCCATTTGGCTCTACGCCCGTCAGCATCCTGGCGAGACGATGGCCGAATGGTGGATGGAGGGCGCGCTCGACCGGCTGACCGATCCAGCGGACCCGGTCGCGCGGGTCCTGCGTGAAAAGGCGACCTTCCATATCGTTCCCAATATGAATCCCGACGGATCGGCCCGCGGCCATCTGCGCACGAATGCTGTCGGCACCAACCTCAATCGCGAATGGCATCAGCCGACGCCGGAAAAGAGCCCGGAAGTCCTATGGGTGCTGAACCATATGGACAAGACGGGCGTCGATTTCGCGATGGACGTGCATGGCGACGAAGCCATCCCCGCCAATTTCATCGCCGGGTTCGAGGGCATTCCCAGCTGGACCGAGCGGCAGGGCAAGCTCTACGACGCCTATCTCGCCGCGCTGCTCAGGGCCTCGCCCGATTTCCAGACCAAGCTGGGCTACCCGGTCGCCAAGCCGCGCAAGGGCAATCTCTCCATGTCGACCAACCAGGTCGCCGAGCGGTTCGGTTGCGTCGCGATGACGCTCGAAATGCCATTCAAGGACAATCACGAACTGCCGGACTCGGAATTCGGCTGGTCGCCCGAACGCTGCGCGCTGCTGGGACGCGCCTGCCTGTCGGCGCTGGCGGACATGATCGATCATGTGGAGCGCTGAAATTGCCGTCCGTTTAAGTCCATATTCGACCAGACTATAGCTGGACGATGTCGGCCTGCGCATTGATCATGGGTGTAGGAACCACTCATGACCGACGATGGCCATCCCGAGACAATGACTGAGCCGCCCGAATCGGCAAAGGCGGAAACGGCTCGGCATTCCTATTATGTCGGTGCTCTCCTCTGCGTCGTCGCCTACTTCCTGTTCCTCTTCGCTATCCACGCGCTATTCGGTATCGAAGAGCCCGGAGGAGACGTGGCGGCGGCGCATGGTGGCGTCACACGATCGGGCGGCTTTTGGTGGTCGATCATCGTTGCATTGGTCATAATCTGCGGACTCTTTTGGCTCCTCCACGCTCCCGTGCCGATCGGAGGCCGGGATATCGTTCAGCGGCTCGAGGAAAAGTCTCCTGCCTTGGTGCTCGCGCTGTTCGTCCCCTTGGTCGCGATTGTCCTGATTGCCGCAATCTTTCTTGTTGACAGGCAGGCCCCCGAACCGGCGCCTGCAAGCGTCTATGCGTTGGCGCTGCCGATCGCCGACGCACCGACCGACGACCCTGTTAGCGGGGAGGAGAGTACGGCGACGGCAAACAATGTCGCGACGCTGTTTTGGCGCGTGGACCCAATGCTAGCGCCGCCTGACAGCGGTGTCTTCAAAATGCTGCTGGCCGCTTTCCTCATTCTGTTGCTCGGCCTGTTTTATCCACGCCTCGACAGCGACCGCGACGACGTCAAAACGATGTTCCAGAAGATCGTGCTACCCGCATTCGGCCTGTTTACCTTCGGCGTGGGCGCAGCCGAGAATGCCGAGGCCCAGCAAACCCGCCAAAACATCGAACTGATCGAACGCGCCTTGCCGCCAGTGGCCGGCGGCGACGACCCGCCTCTACCTTTTCACTATATCGATGCGCGCAGGCTGACACCGGTCGACCTGCGGCGGATCGAAACGGCGCTCAACGAGTTGGCGAAAGACCTGCCTCGCACCGAAGACCTAGTAACGAGAATTCAACTCGACAACACCATCCAGCAATTGCGTTCAGGACTGCGGAACGACGGTCTGCGATTGACCAATCTCAACATGGAAAACAATGTCGCTCTCAACCAGCAACTGGTGGACAGCTTGAACGAAAATGCCGACGCGATCGATCAGCTCGTCTCGCACATTGCCCAAATTGAAGGAGATAGCGCGAGCCTTTTCCCCGCTATAGCAAGGCGATTTAATCAGCTCAGCAGTGAGCAGAAAGTCACCGCCTGCATCTTGGCAAATCACTTTCATGAACTGACAGCGTCGACGCGGCACGCCGTTACCCATGCTGATCGACGGGCAGAGCGCGATTTTTTTAGCAGAGTCTGGATCGGATTGATTGGCGAAGATCGGAGCGACAATTACGAAGCTCGCAAGGCGGAGTCGGGACGGGCTGCCGGGGAGATCAACCAAATGTGTGATGACGGCGGTATTGCGAGCTAATCAAAACAGCTCTTCTAGAAAATCGGCCATCGCCCGCCAGCTCCGGCGGTCGGCATCGGACTGATAGACCACGCCGCGCTCGGGCATATTCGCGCTCTTGTCGGTGAAACCATGGCCGGTATGCCCATAGGCGTGAAGCTGCCAGTCGACGCCGGCGTCAGTCAGTTCCGCGGCCAGCGCCAAGACCGAATCTGGCGGCGCCAGCGGGTCGTCCCAGCCATGGCAGACGAGGATCTTCGCCGTCATGTCGTCCGCATTGGGAAAGGGCGGCGCGTCGTAGATACCGTGAAAGCTGACGACGCCACGAACGCGTGCGCCGCTGCGCGCAAGATCGAGAACCGACTTGCCGCCGAAGCAATAGCCGATGGCCGCGATCCGATCCGGATCGACAGCGTCGAGCGCCTGCATCGCCGCCAGCGACGCACGCAGCTTGTCGCGCAACAGCGCCCGATCGGCGTTCAGCGCGTCCATGAAGCGGGTTGGGGATTTGTCTTCGCGGGTCGCGCGATTTCCTTGGCCATACAGGTCCGCGACGAAAGCCGCATAGCCGAGCGCCGCGATCCGTTCCGCGGTCCGAAAGTCGGCCTCCTTCGTCCCCAGCACGTTCGGCACGACCATGACGCCCGGTCGCGGACCGTCCCACGCGGTATCGGCGACCGCCATTCCCTCGAACGGCCCGCCCGGCCCGTCATAGACAGTCACATTGCGTTCTATCGTCATGGAGACCCTCCCCTTCGCGCGCTGCTGTTGTATCGCGGGACAAGGGCGTTAAGGAAAGCGCCAATCGTCAGAGGAGTTCCCCATGCCCCAGCTCGTCCTTGTCCGGCACGGCCAGTCCCAATGGAATCTCGAAAACCGGTTCACCGGCTGGTGGGATGTCGACCTGACCGAGAAGGGCGTCGCCGAAGCGAAGGCCGCGGGTGCCCTGATGCGCGACAAGGGGATCGATCACGATCTGTGCTTCACCAGTTTCCAGACCCGGGCGATTCGCACGCTCCATCTCGCGCAGGCGGAAATGGACCGGCTCTGGCTGCCGGTCGAGAAGCATTGGCGGCTTAACGAGCGCCATTATGGCGGTCTGACCGGACTCAACAAACAGGAGATGCGCGACAGGCATGGCGACGAGCAGGTCCATATCTGGCGGCGCAGCTTCGATACGCCACCGCCGCCGATGGAGGATGGCAGCGAGTACGACCTGAGCAGGGACCGGCGCTATGATGGCGTGGATGTACCCAAGAGCGAGAGCCTGAAGAACACGATCGAGCGGGTGCTGCCCTATTGGGAGGAGCGGATCGCGCCCGCGTTGCGCGAAGGCCAGCGCGTGCTGATCTCGGCCCATGGCAATTCGCTGCGCGCGCTCGTCAAGCATCTGTCCGAAATTCCCGACGACGAGATCACCGGGCTCGAAATCCCGACCGGCCAGCCGATCGTCTACGACCTCGCCGAGGATCTGAGCGCGCGCGACCGCTATTACCTGTCCGAACGCTGACTGTCCGGCGCCATTGCGCGGCGGCCGGCTTGGCACTAGAAGAAAGCGCTTCTTCTGGCTGAAAGCGCAGGACGAAGCATGACCGAAACGCCGCTGATCGGCATCATCATGGGCAGCCGTTCCGACTGGGAAACGATGCGCCATGGCGCCGAAATCCTGACCGAGCTGGGAATCGCGCACGAGTGCAAGGTGGTGTCCGCGCATCGCACCCCGGACCGGCTCTACGACTATGCAAAATCCGCGGCCGGTCGCGGCCTCAAGACGATCATCGCGGGCGCGGGCGGCGCCGCGCATCTGCCGGGGATGGCCGCCTCGATGACGCGGCTGCCGGTGCTGGGCGTTCCGGTCGAATCCAAGGCGCTCAAGGGCATGGACAGCCTGTTGTCGATCGCGCAGATGCCCGCCGGTATTCCGGTCGGCACGCTGGCCATCGGCATTGCCGGAGCCAAGAACGCCGCGCTGCTCGCGGCCGCGATTATCGCGACCCAGGATGGAGCGGTTGCCGCGCGGCTCGACGAGTGGCGGCAGTCGCAGACCGATGCCGTCGGTGAAGACCCCCGGACATGAATGCCAAGACGGGGCCACTCGCGCCCGGCTCGACGATCGGCATGATCGGCGGCGGCCAGCTCGGCCGGATGCTGAGCATGGCGGCGGCGCAACTCGGCTATCGCTGCCATATCTACGCGCCCGAGGAGGCACCCTGCGCCGCGGACGTCGCGGTGCGTCACATTCGGGGCGACTATGCGGACGACGGAGCGCTCCGCGACTTTGCGCAACAAGTCGATGTCGTGACATACGAATTCGAGAATGTGCCCGCCGGTCCGTTGCGCGGCTTGGCCGATCTCGTGCCCGTGCACCCCAATGTCGACGCGCTCGAACTGGCGCAGGACCGGCTGTCGGAGAAGGACTATGTCGTCGGCCATGGCGGCCGGCCGGCCCATTATCGCGCCGTTTCCTCGCTGGACGAGTTACGGGAAAGCCTCGGGGAGATCGGAACGCCGGCGATCCTCAAGACCCGGCGTTTCGGCTATGACGGCAAAGGACAGGTGCGGATAAAAGACGCCGGCGAAGCGGATCGGGCGTGGACCGAGATCGGCGAGCAGCCCTCCGTACTTGAGGCCCATGTCCGGTTCGACAAGGAATTTTCGATCCTGATCGTGCGCGCGCAGGATGGCGCGACGCGAATCTGGGATGCGCCGGAGAACCGGCATGAAGACGGTATATTGGCGCGGTCGATCGCGCCGGGCGGCGGCATCGTCGCCGAGCAGAAGGCGGCGGCCGGCGATCTGGCGCGCAATATCGCCGACGCGCTGGGCTATGTGGGCGTACTGACCTGCGAATTCTTCGCCAGCGCGGAGGGGCCGGTCTTCAACGAAATGGCGCCGCGCGTCCACAACAGCGGCCATTGGACGATCGAAGGTGCCGCGACCTCGCAATTCGAAAATCATATCCGCGCTGTCTGCGGCCTGCCGCTCGGCGATACCTCGCTGACCTCCGAGCGCGTCGAAATGCACAACCTGATCGGCGAGGCGGCCGAAGACTGGCCGCGATGGCTGGAAACAGACCGGGCGCACCTCCACCTTTACGGAAAAGGGGAAGCGCGCCCGGGCCGAAAAATGGGGCATGTTACGCAGCTCTTCTGAAGCCGCGCATGCCGAGGGCGGTTAGCCGGTCTTGGTGGCCGTGAACGGCATTTCGCCGAAAGCGCCGGCCTTGATATTGCCGGCCATCTTGTCGCCTTCGACGGTCGCGGTGCCTTCGAGCGTCATCGGCATCGGAACGGTGATGTCCATCTTCCAGGTGAAGGTATCGCCGTCGACCTTGCCTTCCTGCACGTCGGCCGAACCCGTGGCGCCGGCATTGGTACCGGTGACGGTGTCGCCTTCCTGATTCAGCGTCATCGTCGATTTCTGCTCGCCCATCGGCGAGTTCACGACCGAGTCCCAGGTTCCGGTTACGTCCGTCATAGCAATTCCTTCCTTACAGTGATGTCAGTTATTCGGTCCCGACTGTTTCCACAGGCAGGCCCAGTGCGTCAAGCTGTTCCCGGACTTGCGCCGCGTCGCCGACAACGACCCATGTAAAGGCAGCCGGATCGATTGTCTCGCGCGCCGTAGAGTCAAGCTGCGCCCGGTCGAGCGAGCGATACATTTGGGCGATTCCGTCGTAATAATCGTCGGACCGTTCGTAGAGCATGTTGCGGGACATGCCGCCGATAATGGCGCCCGACGTCTCGAAGCTGCCCGCCAGACTCCGAATGCTCCCCACGATGGCACGGTTGAATTCGACCGGCCGAATGCCGTCGGTGGTCAGGAATGTCCGCACCTGTTCCTGCAGCGCCGCGATCGAATCGCCCGTCCGGTCCGCCTGGACGGGCGCCCGGATCGTGTAGCTGACCGGTCCGGCAAAGCGATTGACCGAACCGCGCACGCCATAGGACCAGCCGCGGGTTTCCCGCAGGTCCATGTTGAGCCGCGAAAGAAAGCTCCCGCCCAGCGCTTCGTTGACGGTGAGCAGCGGCAGCAACTCGTCTGTGCCCCGAAGGTCGAGCACCTGCCCGCCATAGATGTAGGATTGCGGCGAGTTGGGCCGGTCGACGAGGATGATCCGCGGACTGGCGTCCGGGATCGGCGCGTCGATGGACTTGGCGCCCGCCGCGCCCTCGCCCGCCCAGTCGCCGAAGCGCGGTTCGAGCGCCGCGATCACCTCGTCCAGCGTCGAGTCGCCGACGACAAGGATGCTCAGCTTGTCAGGCCGGATCCACCGACGGTGGAAATCGAACAGGTCCTCGCGCGTGATCGCGCCCACCGATTCCGGCGTCCCGAGGCCGCTCAGCGGCCGGCCATAGGGGTGTTCCGTCCCGAAAAGCACGGGCCAGAGGTGGAGGCTGGCAAGGCTGGACGGCTGCGTACGCTCGGCCGCGATGGCCGCGAGCTGGGTCGCGCGCAGCCGCTCGATTTCCGACAGGGCGAAAGCGGGATTGCGGACGACATCGGCGAGCAGATCGAGGGACGGCCCATAGTTGGGTGCCAGGGCGAAGACGCCGATCGTCGTCCGATCGAGGCTGGCGGCAGAGCTGATCGCCGCGCCCAGCCGCTCCTGCGCTTCGGCGATCTGGATCGAACCGAGGCTCGTCGTGCCTTCCGGCATCAGCGCCAGCATCAGCGCCTGGGTGCCGAGCCGGTCGGCGCGATCGGCCGCATTGCCGGCATCGAAACTGAGTTGGGTAAGGATCGTCGGCACGGCGGTCTGGCGGACGAAACGGACTTCGACGCCATTGGACAGCATGCCGCGTTCGACCTCCGGAAAATCGAGATCTTCGGTCATGCCGACTTCGGGCCGGGGTACGCTCCGTGTCCCAAGCGAAGTGGCGCCGTTCTCCGCTACGGCATCGGCACCGGCTTCGCCGGGCTGGAAATAGAATGCCGGGCTGTGGAGACCGCCGCTGCGCTCGCCGGCGACCGAAGCCGCCTCTTCATATGCGCCGCGTTCGCCCGGATCGACGCGCAGCGCCAGCACCGGGCGCGTCAGCCATTGCTGCATGGCGGCGCGGACCGATTCGGGCGTCGCGGCCCCCAGCCGTTCCAGCTGCGTCCGGTAGAAGCCGGGATCGCCCGAATAGAGCTCGCCTGTCGCCAGCACGGTTGCCTTGCCCGTGAAACCGCCAACCTGCTCGAGCCCGGCGAGCCGGGCGGCGATGCGGCTCATGGCCAGCCGATTGACTTCGTCCTGGGTCGGGCCGTTGTCGATATAATCGGCGATCAGCCCATCGAGGCGCGCCGAAACCGCATCGGCGTCCGCGGTCGGCGCCACGTCGACCTGGACCTCGAACAGGCTGACATATTCGAACTGCTGGACGAAGGCGCGGACGGCCACGGCGGTCTGTTCGTCGCGGACCAGGATATTGTCGAGCCGCGAACTGGCGAGCCCGCCGAAGACGGCGGCGCCGACATCGAGATCGGTCGCTACCGGATCGTTGAGACCCGGCACCACCCAGGTCCGGTAGAGCCGTGTGGTGGCGACATTGTCCTGCATCACGATCTCGCGCCGTTCTTCAAGCGTCGGCACGCCGGGATCGACCTGCTCGGTCTCGGGTCCGCGCGGAATGTCGCCGAAATAGCGTTCGACCAGCGGCCGCGCCGTCGCGGCGTCGATGTCGCCGGCCAGCACGAGCACGGCATTGTTCGGGCCGTAATGGCGGCGGAACCATGCCTGCACGTCCGCCATGCTCGCCGCGTCGAGATCCGCCATCGAACCGATCGTAGAATGGCCATAGGGGTGACCGTCGGGGAACAGCGCGTCGATCTGCGCATAATCGACAAGGCCATAGGGCTGGTTGTCGCCCTGCCGTTTTTCGTTCTGGACAACCCCGCGTTGGTTATCGAGTTTTTCCTGCGTAACGGCGCCGAGCAGATGCCCCATCCGATCGGATTCGAGATAGAGCGCCAGTTCGAGCCCCTGGGTCGGCACCGTCTGGAAATAGTTGGTCCGGTCATACCAGGTCGTCCCGTTGAAATCGGTCGCGCCGATCTCGCGCAAGGGTTCGAAGAAATCGCCCGGGGCGTTTTCCGACCCGTTGAACATCAGATGCTCGAAGAGATGCGCAAAACCGGTCTGGCCCTCCGGTTCGTGCCGCGATCCGACATGATACCAGATCGAAACTGCGACCACCGGCGCCTTGCGATCCTCGTGCACGATAACGCGCAATCCATTGTCGAGCGTGAAACGTTCATAGGGAATCGCGACCCGGTCGACGAGATCGGCCGCCGTTACATTGGGCTGGGGACCCGCCGGCGAAGCGGCATGCTGATCGAACGCCTGGGCGGGCGAAACGAGAAAGGCGAGCGGCGCCAGGAATGCCAGCTTCAAGAAACGCATCGAATATCTCTCCCGGGAATTTCCACCTGACCATAGCGCGACGAAAAGCGCACGCAAGCGACGGTTGCGGTCGCTCGACGAACGCCTAAATCTATCGACAAAGACAATCCTTCGAGCGCCTTGTGTTGTATTTTTGCAACACTATATCGGGGTCGAGAAACGATACAGGGATGGAACGATGAATCTCGAGAAATTTACCGACCGCGCCAAGGGTTTCCTCCAGTCTGCCCAGACCGTGGCGATCCGCATGCATCACCAGCAGGTGACGGCCGAGCATCTGGCCAAGGCGCTGCTCGAAGACGAGCAGGGCATGGCGGCCGGCCTGATCGCGCGCGCTGGCGGCAGCGCCGAAGCGGCGATCCGCGAGATCGACGAGGCGCTGGCCAAAATACCGCAAGTCTCGGGCGGCGGCGCGCAACAGACGCCGCAGCTCGGCAACGATGCCGTGCGCGTACTCGACACCGCCGAACAGATCGCGACCAAGGCCGGCGACTCCTATGTCACTGTCGAACGCCTTCTTCTGGCGCTCGTCATGGCCAAGGGAACGCCGTCCGGAGACGCGTTCGACGCTGCCGGCGTCAAGCCCGAAGCGCTCAACAGCGCGATCAACGAACTGCGCGGCGGCCGGACGGCCGATACCGCCAGCGCCGAAGACCGCTACGACGCACTCAAGAAATTCGCCACCGACCTCACCGAGAGGGCGCGCGACGGCAAGATCGATCCGATCATCGGGCGCGACGAGGAAATCCGCCGCACGATCCAGATCCTGGCCCGGCGTACCAAGAACAATCCCGTGCTGATCGGCGAAGCCGGGGTGGGCAAGACGGCGATTGCCGAAGGCCTCGCGCTGCGCATCGCCAATGGCGATGTTCCCGACGGTCTGAAGAATCGCACCCTGCTCTCGCTCGACATGGGTTCGCTTATCGCCGGCGCCAAATATCGCGGCGAGTTCGAGGAGCGGCTGAAAGGCGTATTGGACGAGGTGAAGGGCGCGGAAGGCGAGATCATCCTGTTCATCGACGAGATGCACACGCTG
>NZ_JBQLZM010000057.1:0-5389 GCF_052168275.1 Parasphingopyxis sp.
GCGAGCCGTCGATCATCCGGCTGCCCATGCGGACGACGAGGCCGCCCAGCAGCGAAGGATCGACGCTCATGTCGATATTGACGTCCCGTCCCGCAAGGCTTTTGAGCTTGGCCTTCAGCGCGGCGACCTGGTCGTCGGAAAGGGGATGGGCCGAAGCGACTTCGGCATTGGCTTCGCCGCGATACTGGGCGGCGATGGTCGAGAAGGCGCGGATCGCGGCGCCGAGCTGGGCGAGGCGGCGATTCTCGGCGAGCGTCCCGAGGAAATTGGCGGTGAGGGGATCAAGCCCCAGCGATGCGGCGACCGATTGCGTCGCGGCCACGGCTTCCGACCGGCCGACGAGCGGGCTCGTGGTCAGGGTCGCGAATTCGTCCGAATCGGCGAGCGCCGATTTCAGCTTCGCAAGGCTGGCCTCGACCGCGTCGAGCTGTTTGTTCTCTTCCGCCAGTTCGAACAGTGCCGCCGCATAGCGGCCTGCCAGGCTGGCCTTGATTCCGCCGGAAATATCCACGCGCAAATATGCCCCTAAAGGAGGATGACTGGTCCATAGAAAAGGGAGCGGCAAAACGCCCCCGCTACGGCTGCGGGCCACCTAGCAAGGGTCATGCTGCGATGCAAGATGGCGCGGGCGAACTTTTCCCAGAAACTAATCGCCGGGCGGCTGTTCGGCCGCGTCTTCGGTTTCGGCGGGTTCCGCCTCGGCCGCCGCCGCTTCCGCTTCCGGCTCGGCATAGAGTTCGGCGAGGCTCGGCCGGTTCAGGAAGGCGTAGACCGCGCCCGCCATCAGCGCGATGCCGAGCCCGATGCTGAGGCCGCCGACCAGGGTGCCGGGCCGCCAGCGGCGGCGGAAGAACATCGCGATGATCCCGCCCGTGAACAGCATCGCGCCGGTCACGAGCAGCGCCACGGCGAGCGCGAGGCTCAGTTCGCGCTGCTCGTAGAACGCCTCGCGCTCGCGGTCGCGAGTCAGCCGGTCCTCCCGCTCGCGCTCCGCCGCTTCGCGCCGCGCGCGTTCGGGCGAGGGGACGCAGCTTTCGGTGGTGATCTCGGGCCGGACGTCGGCATTCCGGAGGAACGGGATGATCTCGCGCGCCGAGATCGCGAAGCCGAACTCGGCGTCGTTCTGCTGCGCCAGCGCGCCGAAACTGTTGATGCCGATCACCCGGCCGCATTCGTCGACCAGCGGTCCGCCGCTGTTGCCGCGCGCCATCGCCGCGGTGTGGAGCAGGGTGTCGACGTCGCGCCGGCTGCGCCCGCCGGAGAGCTGGCCGAAGGTGCGGACCGGCGCGATCGGCTGGACCCGTTCGGTGGCCGAGAGGTTTTCAGCCAGATCGACCGATCCCGGATAGCCGATCGCGGCGACCCGGCCGGTATCGGGCGGAGTGCCGGTGAAGATCGGCAGCGGCTCGATCACGCCCGCCTCCATCCGGATCAGCGCCAGGTCGGCCCGCGAATCGGAGGACAGCAGCTGCCCCGGATAGCGCCGGTCGCCCGAGGAGGGGACGATGCTGACCGAAATGTTCGGTGATTCGCGCAGCGGCGCGACGACATGGGCGTTGGTGACAATGAGGCCCGGCGCCACGGCGACGCCGCTGCCATGGCCGAGCAGATATTCGCCCTGTTTGGGATCGTTGGCGATCAGCGCGACGCGCACCACGCTGCGCGCGGCGAGCACGACCTCGTTCTGCGCGCTCGCCGGTTCCTCGCCCTTCTGCGCCGATGCCGCGACCGGCAGCAGCGCCAGCCAGACCAGCAAGACAGACATCCATCGCAGCACGGTACACCCCTCCCGATCGGCACGGACCGGCCTTTTAGCCGGGGCGCGGGAGCGAAGGAAAGAGGGCGCTTTCCTTTGACCGCAATATTCGGAACGCATCTGTGCTACGCTGGGCCTAGAAACGCCGCATGACACAGCAAACCACCCTCATCGATCCCGATCTCGCCTGGCAGGCCGTGCAGGCGCGCGATCGCAGTTTCGACGGCCGCTTCGTGACCGGCGTGCTGACGACGGGCATCTATTGCCGGCCGTCCTGCGCCGCCCGCCATCCCAAGCGGGGCAATGTCCGCTTCTTCGCGAGCGGACACGAGGCGCGCGACGCGGGCCTGCGCCCCTGCAAGCGCTGCAAGCCCGACGATGTCTCGCGCGACGAGGCGGCAGTCGCCGAGGCGGTCGCGCTGATCGAGGCGGCGGAGGAAGCGCCGAAGCTCGATCAGGTCGCGGCGCGGGTCGGCTATTCGCCAACCCATTTCCTGCGGGTCTTCCGCCGGGCGACGGGCGTGACGCCGGCCGCCTATGCGCGGGCGCTGCGCGCCGAACGGGCCGAACGCGCGCTCGATACCGAGGACCGGGTGACCGATGCGATCTACGAGGCCGGCTATTCGGGCCCGGGCCGCTTCTACGCCGAAACCGGCAAGCGATTGGGCATGACCCCCTCGGCCTGGCGCAAGGGCGGGGAGGGCGTGACGATCCACTGGGCGATCGCCGAGACCAGCCTTGGCGACATGCTCGTCGCCGCGACCGAGCGGGGCATCTGCCGGTTGAGCTTCGACGAGGACGAGGCGGCGTTGCGCGAGCGCTTTCCCAAGGCCGAGATCGTGCCGGCGAACGGCGAAATGGCCGATCTCGTCGCGCGCACGGTCGCCGCGGTCGACGATCCGGCGCGCCCGCACGGCCTGTCGCTCGACGTCCGGGGCACGGCCTTCCAGGAAGCCGTCTGGCGCGAACTGACCCGGATCCCGCCCGGCGAGACCCGCACCTATGCGCAGATCGCCGCGGCGGTCGGCAAGCCCCGGGCGGTCCGCGCCGCGGGCAGCGCGAACGGCGCCAACGCGGTCGCCGTCCTCATCCCCTGCCACCGGGTGATCCGGAGCGATGGCAGTCTGGGCGGCTATGCCTACGGGCTGAAACGGAAAGAGGCGCTGCTGGAGCGGGAGCGTGGGAGGTAGATTGTTCGGCGTCCGGTTATTCGGGAGACGCTTGGCGTTCCCGATCGTCGTCCGTTACCGGATCGTCGACAGTGCCAACCGTTGCATCGGCCGTATCTGGCTCCCGCTCCGTATCTGAAGTTTCCTCATCAAGCGCCGCGGCCACTTGGGCCTCGGCCTCCGTATCGGCTGCCGCAGCCGCGGCGGCTTCCGCTCTGATTTCCGCCACGATCGCATTCGCCTGATCGAACCCGGCCTCCCGCGAGGCGAGCTCCTGGATCAGCAACGCCATAAATCTGCCACCGACTTGATGGGGGTCCTGGGCTACCGGCCTGACGATCGCCGCGGCACCCTCGAAATCCCCGTCCTCGATCATTTCCTTGCCAAGATACAGCCTGATACCGGGTGCTTGCGGAACAAAGTGAAAAGCCTGATTGAGCGCGGCCACGGCATCATCGGGCCGGTTCTCCCGATCGGGGTAGGACAGATAATAATAGAAAAGCGCCAACGCGTTGTTATTGTCGGCATTATTGGCCCTTATGAAATAGCCGCGCGCTTCCTGCCAGCGGGGGTCGGCTGCCAATTCTGCATCCACATTGAACCCAAAAAAGTCTGCGACGTCGAATTCCCGATCGTCTTGCGTTTCTTCATCGCTTTCGGCGTCGTCGGCAATCGCGGCGGCGGCGTCAGGGCTCGGTAAGATAGACAATAGCATCGCGATACCCTTGTAGATGTTCGCTTCCACATGGTCGGGGTCGATGGCCAGTGCGCGATCCGTCGCTTCGATCGCCGTTGCATAGTCCTCGCGCGCTATGGCCGTGATCGCGTTTTCGACATGGAGCTGCGGAGATTGGGGATAGTCTTCGAGCAAATCCTCTACCCGGTCGTGAAGCGCTTCCCCGCTGCGTGCGTAGAGAAGAGCGATGGCGGCTTCGTCATCCGTCAGTTCTTCGATTTCGACCGGGCCGCTCGCCGCGAGAGAAAGAGAAATGCGGGAGGCAGGCATGCTTCTGCCGGCGGCATATGCTCTGAGAATTTCGTCGAGACCGGGATCCCAGTCGCCGAAGTTCTGCGCATAGGCATCGGCCGGTGCGGTGCCGTCGCTGATCGCGCGCAGATAACTGTTCAGAGCGTCACGGGTTTCCGGATGGAACGTCGCATGGTGAACGAGAAGCCACCCCTGCGCATAGGTCATGCGGTTGTTTCGCAGCCGGTTGGAAAGCAGGGCTTCGTGCGGGATCCAGGGGAAGTAGCGGAGCCACGGGAGATTGTCCCGCGCCAGGATGCCGACATCGATTTCGCCGCTGCTGCGAAAGCGAATGGTCGAATAGAATTCGGCAAAGCCTTCGACATACCAGGCCGGATAACTGGTCGGGAAATACTGCATCATGAAGTGATGCGAATATTCGTGAAACAGCACATTCTGACCGGTCACCCGAAAGCGGCCATAACCTGCGCTTCGGCGCGGGACGATGGCGTAGGGGCCGCGCGGATCGGAAAAATAGATTCCGCCGGCTCGTTGGCCCTCTTCCAGATAGTTCGCGATCCGGTTCTGGTTCCGGACGACGAAAATTCTGAGCTTGTTCAGGGACCGCGTCGTGTCGATGTTGCCGAAGTGCCGGAGCAGTCTGTCGAAGCGTTCCAGTTCCGACACATATTCCCGCATGGCCGACTCTGAAAACTCGGCATAAACGATGAAGTTGGTCGATTCGGCGCGGCGCCACCGGGCGTCGGCCGGCGCGAATACAAGCAGTGTCGCCGCGACAAAGATCAGAAACCGCATGGCTTTTTCTATCAATGCGCCGTTTTGGCGGCAACGCACTTGATCGCCAGCGTCACAAAAAGCTGTACGGATCGACGTCGACCGTCACGCGCACGCCCTTCGGCCAGTCGCGCGTGCCCAGCCAGTCGCGGATCACGCTCTGCACGTCGAGCGCGCGGCGGGCATGGACGAGGAGGCGCTGGCGATGGCGGCCGCGCAGCATGGCGAGCGGGGCGGGGGCCGGGCCGAGCACCATCATGCCCTCGACCCGGGGCGCGGTCTGGCCGATCATCCGGGCCGTCTCGAACGCCTCCTTCTCGTCCTCCGAGGAAATCACGATCCCGGCATAGCGGCCGAATGGCGGCGCGCCGGCATGGCGCCGGGCCTCGGTTTCGGCGGCGTAGAAGCTCTCGGCATCGCCCGAGACCAGCGCCTCGATGACCGGGTGGGACGGTTCGTGCGTCTGGATGAAGACCCGCCCCGGCTTGTCGCCGCGCCCGGCGCGCCCGGACACCTGCATGATCTGCTGGAAGGTGCGCTCGGCGGCGCGCAGGTCGCCGCCCTGCAGGCCGAGATCGGCATCGACGACGCCGACCAGGGTCAGGTTCGGGAAATGATAGCCCTTGGTCACCAGCTGGGTGCCGATCACGATATCGATATCGCCGGCCTCCATCCTGTGGACGAACTCGGCGGCCTTGGCCG
>NZ_JBQLZM010000058.1:0-18331 GCF_052168275.1 Parasphingopyxis sp.
CTTGTAGATCAGCAGCCGGAGCATCTCGGTGTCGGTCTGCAGCTCGACCAGCGGAAACTGGATCGCCTGGTTGGTGGACAGCGGCTTGCCGAAGGGCTTGCGCTCTCCCGCATATTCCACCGATTCGTCGATGCAATATTGCGCCGCGCCGAGCGAGGAGGCGGCCTGGCGGATGCGGTTTTCGTGCACGAAATGCTGTGCGCAGGCGAGGCCCCATTCGGGATCGCCGAGGATCGCGTCGCCCGGCACCCAGACATCGGTCAGCGAGACCTTGGGATGATCGGTCGGCATGTTGAATGTCCACAGATATTCGCCGACCTCGAAGCCCGGCGCGTCGGCGGGCACGATGAAACAGGTGATGCCCTTCGCCGCACCGTCGTCGCCGCTCGTCCGCGCGAACACCATGCAATGGGTCGCGACATGGCTGCCGGTCGTCCACATCTTCTCGCCGTTGATCAGCCAGCCATCCACGCCATCGCGCGTCTCGGGCACGCCGCGCGTCTCCATATGGGTGGCGTCCGAGCCGTGCGCTTCCTCGGTCAGGCCGAAGGTCCAGCGCATCTTGCCTTCGAGCATCGCCGGAATGAAATCGCGCTTCTGTTCCGCGGTCCCGAAATCGCGGACCATCAGCGGCTGGACGAGATTGCCGACGATCGAGCTCTCGTTCTGCAGGTCGTTGTGCAGGCCGAGCCCTTTGGCGGCCAGATGCTCGCGGATCCGGGCCATGGCGAGGTTGGAGCCGTTCTTGCCGCCGAACTCCTCTGGCAATGCGAAGCGGTAATGGCCGGCGGCATCGGCACGACGCCGCATCTCCCCGAGCAGTTCCTCCCATTCCCTGCGCGGCAGGCCGTTATTGTCCCAATCGGTTCTGGCATGTTCGCGGCGATGGTCGAAAAAGCGGATATTGTCGTCCTGCCGTTCGAGCGGCTTGATTTCGGCCTCGATAAAGGCGTCGAGTTCGGCGAGATACTCCTCGATCTCCTGCGGAATTTCGAAACTCATGAGCGGCTCCATTGTTCGAGGGCGGCGGCGAGGCCGGGATATTTGGGCTGGTCGATCGACAGCCGTTCGAGCGCGGTCAGGCGCAGATGGGCGAGCAGGGCCGGGTCGGCGAGGGAGAGGCTGCCGTCGGCGAGGCCCTGGCGCAGTCCGTCGACCGTGAGGCCAAGGCCGTCGAGCCGCTCCTGCCGCCGCGCGGCGAATACCGGTCCGAATTCCGATTCGCGTTGCAGCATGCCCATCGCGTTCTTGGCGACGCGGGCCTGGAAAAGACCGCGGCCCCCGGCGTTCGGGATCACCTCGTCGCTGTTCCAGCCGATCAGTGCCTCGAGCAGTTCGCCGGCATGGGTTTCGCCGTCATGCGCGAGCGGCGCGGGCGGCCGCCATTCGAGCGTCCGGGATGCGCTTTCGCCGAGCATCGGATCGAACAGCAGCAACAGATCGACCTCGACCTCGCTCACCCGCCGCCCGATGACGACGCGTTCGAGGCTGCGGTCGCGGCCCGATCGCCAGATCTCGGTCATGCCGAGACAGCAGACGCCCCACCAGAGCATCGAGTAGACGAGCCAGAAATCGAAGCGCGCGCGATCGACCGGCGCGCCGCCGGCTTCGGCATAGGCCGCGAGAAAGGGCTCGATCTCGGCGAAACCCCCAACCGGTCTGTCATGTCGTGTGAACCGCCAGCTCGGCGTGCAGATATAAGCGAGATCCTGGGCCGGATCGCCGATATGGGCGAGCTCCCAGTCGAGAATCGCCGCGATGCCGTTCCCGTCGATCATCAGGTTGCCCATGCGGAAATCGCCGTGGAGAAGCCGGGGTTCTCCTGGCGCCGGAAGATGGTCCTCCAGCCAGCGCAGGGCGTGGTCAAACACCGGAATCGTCGCGCCGGAATTCCGGTAGCGCTGGCCGAGCTCGGCGAGCACGGCCGCCGTTTCGTCGCGCGGGATGTCCGCGGGCAGCCTGTCGAGCGGAACGGCATGGATTTTCGCCAGCTCGGCCGCGCACTGGCCGGCAAGCATTTTTTCCGCGTTCGCGAATTCGGGACGGCCGAGAATCTTGTGCGGCAAGGTTTCGCCCGCGATCCGCGCCATCAGATAGCCCTGGCCCATCCCGTCGTCCGGTTCGAGGATGCCGAGCATCGGCGGCGCGGCGATATCGCGGTCGCAGGCGAGCGCGATCAGCTGCGCTTCGCTCTCCATCGAAATGCGCGCCAGCTCGTCGCTGCGCTCGCCGCTGCCCGGCGCGCGGCGCAGCACGAGTTCCCGCCCGCCATAATCGAAGCCCCAGCTTTCCATGTTCGCGCCGCCCGTCAGCCGCCGGAGGCCGGCGATCTCGGCATCCTCTCCGAGCAGGCGCGCGCAAAAGGCGGCGAGCTGGGTTTCGAAGGCGGGGTCGGACATGGGTTGACGCTAGCGGCAACCGGACGGGCCTTCAACGCTTGCATCGCGATGCGGCGCTGCCTAGTCGGAACGCAAAGGACAGGGGTCTATCATGCGGGCATTCATCTTTCCGGGGCAGGGCAGCCAGGCCGTCGGCATGGGCTCGGCGCTTGCCGAGGCCAGCGCGGTGGCGCGCGAGACGTTCGAGGAGGTCGACGAGGCGCTGGGGCAAAATCTCTCCCAGCTGATGCGCGAAGGGCCGGAGGACGAGCTGACGCTGACCGAGAATGCCCAGCCCGCGATCATGGCGAACGCGATCGCGACGCTGCGGGTGCTGGAGAAGGAGGGCGGCATCACGCTCGCCGACACGGCCGATTTCGTCGCCGGGCACAGTTTGGGCGAATATACGGCGCTTTGCGCGGCCGGCGGTTTCGATCTCGCGACGACGGTGCGGCTGCTCAAGCGCCGCGGCCAAGCCATGCAGGCGGCCGTGCCGGTCGGCGAGGGCGCGATGGCGGTGTTTCTCGGCCTCGACTTCGACCCTGCGCAGGAAGTGGCCGAAGCGGCCGCCCAGGGCGAAGTCTGCGTGATCGCGAACGACAATGCGCCGGGCCAGATCGTGATTTCGGGGCACAAGGGCGCGGTCGACCGGGCCTGCGAAATGGCGAAGGAAAAAGGCGCGCGCCGGGCGATGCCGCTCGCCGTTTCGGCGCCCTTTCACTGCCCGCTGATGAAACCCGCGGCCGATGCAATGGAAGAGGCGCTCAGCGATGTCGAAATCCATCCACTTTCCGCGATGCTCTATGCCAATGTCACGGCTTCGGCGGTCGGCGAGCATGAGGCGATCCGCGGCCTGCTCGTCGAGCAGGTGACGGCCATGGTCCGCTGGCGCGAAAGCATCGCGGCGATGGCCGAAGAGGGGGTGAGCGAATTCATCGAGTTCGGCGGCAAGGTCGTCGCGCCGATGGTCAAACGGATTGCCCTGGACGCCGACCAGAAGAGCGTTGTCTCTATGGACGATATCGAGGCGCTGGCGAAGGCTTTGTAGCAACCCGTTAGCCCTGAGCTTGTCGAAGGGCGTTTCTCCGACGATAGACGTGCTTCGACAGGCTCAGCACCAACGGACTATTTCGAGAGGTAACATGTTCGATCTTTCTGGCAAAACCGCGCTGGTGACCGGCGCTTCGGGAGGCATCGGTTCGGCGATCGCCAAGGCGCTGGCGGCGCAGGGCGCGCGGGTGGCGTTATCCGGGACGCGCGAAGAGGCGCTCGAGGCGGTGGCGGCCGAAATCGGCGGCGATCCGGTGATCCTGCCGTGCAACCTGTCCGACCCGGAAGCCGTCGATGCGCTGATTCCGTCGGCGATCGAGGCGCTCGGCCAGCTCGATATCCTCGTCAACAATGCCGGCGTGACGCGCGACAATCTCGCGATGCGGATGAAGGACGAGGAATGGAGTGACGTCATCCGCATCAATCTCGAAGCCGCGTTCCGGCTGGCGCGGGCCGCGCTGCGCCCGATGATGAAGGCCAGGGGCGGGCGGATCATCTCGATCACCTCGGTCGTCGGCGCCACCGGCAACCCCGGACAGGCCAATTACGCCGCCTCCAAGGCCGGGCTCGTCGGCATGTCCAAGGCGCTCGCGCAGGAAGTGGCGAGCCGCGGGATCACGGTGAATTGCGTCGCCCCGGGCTTCATTCGCTCGGCAATGACCGACGAACTGCCAGAGGCGCAGAAAGAGGCGCTGATGACGCGGATCCCGGCCGGAAAGCTGGGCGAGGGCGAGGATATCGCCGCCGCCGTCGCCTATCTCGCATCGGACGAGGCCGCCTATATTACGGGCGAAACCTTGCATGTGAACGGCGGAATGGCGATGATATAGTTTGCCACGAGATGAACAGGCTTGCGCCAGAAAGCGCTGCCCTTTAGGAAAAACAGGAAACATAATAGTAAAGGACATTCCATGAGCGATACTGCCGATCGGGTGAAAAAGATCGTCACCGAGCATCTCGGCGTCGAGGCCGACAAGGTCACCGAAGACGCGGCCTTCATCGACGACCTGGGCGCGGACAGCCTCGATATCGTCGAGCTGGTGATGGCGTTCGAAGAGGAATTCGGCGTCGAAATTCCCGACGATGCCGCCGAGGATATCGCGACCGTCAAGGATGCGATCACCTATATCGAAAAACAGAACGCCTGATCGCGGTTGCGATACGGGAGCCCGGTCGGAGGACCGAGCCAGATGGATTAGAACGGCTCCCCGGTCCGATACCCGGGGGGCCGTTTTGCTGTTATCGGGTCCGTCCACCGGACCTTGAACGAGGGAGGCACTGAGATGCGCCGTGTAGTTGTCACCGGACTGGGATTGGTCACGCCGCTCGGCGGCGATGTGGAGACCAGCTGGAAGAACCTGACCGCCGCAAAGTCCGGCGCGGGTCAGATCACGCGATTCGACGCGTCCGACCAGAAATGCACGATCGCCTGCGAAGTGAAGCCGGCAGATCATCCGGACGGTTTCGATCCGGGCCTGCGTGTCGACCACAAGGTCCAGCGCCAGGTCGATCCCTTCATCATCTACGGTATCGACGCCGCGGGTCAGGCAATCGAGGATGCCGGGCTCACCGATATGAGCGAAGAGGATCGGTTGCGTGCCGGTTGTTCGATCGGATCGGGAATCGGCGGACTTCCGGGCATCGAAAGCGAATCCTTGTTGCTCGCCGAGCGGGGGCCGGGACGGGTCAGCCCGCACTTCGTCCATGGTCGTCTGATCAACCTTATTTCCGGCCAGGTCAGCATCAAATACGGGCTGATGGGCCCAAACCACGCCGTCGTCACCGCCTGCTCGACCGGCGCTCATTCGATCGGCGATGCGGCGCGGATGATAGCCGCGGACGATGCCGATGTGATGCTCGCCGGCGGTTCGGAATGCGCGATCTGTCCGATCGGCATCGCGGGCTTCGCGCAGGCCAAGGCGCTGTGCACCGACCGCAACGACGAGCCCGAAAAGGCCAGTCGCCCCTATGATCGCGATCGCAGCGGCTTCGTGATGGGTGAAGGCGCGGGTGTCGTGGTGCTCGAGGAATATGAGCGGGCCAAGGCGCGCGACGCGACCATCTATGCCGAAGTCGTCGGCTACGGCCTGTCGGGCGATGCCTATCACGTCACCGCACCGCATCCCGAAGGTCTCGGCGCCTATCGCTCGATGGAGATGGCGCTGCGCAAGGCCGGCATGGAGCCGGGCGATATCGACTATATCAACGCCCACGGCACCTCGACCATGGCCGATCTCATCGAGCTCGATGCGGTGAAGCGGCTGTTCGGCGATGCCGCCCATTCGCTGTCGATGAGCTCGACCAAATCGGCGATCGGCCATCTGCTCGGCGGCGCCGGGGCGGTGGAGTCCATCTTCTGCATTCTCGCCATCCGCGACCAGATCGTCCCGCCCACCCTGAACCTCGACAATCCCGAGGATGGCACGGAGGGAATGGACCTGGTCCCGCTCGAAGCGAAGGAGCGCGAAGTGAAGGCCGTGCTCAACAACAGTTTCGGCTTCGGCGGAACCAATGCCAGCCTCGTGATGCGAGCCGTCTAGGGAAACAGTGTAATGCGTAAGCTCGGTTGTCTGGGGCTCATTGTTGCGGGGTTGCTGATCGCCGGTGTGGTTGTCGCGCTGCGTGCCTGGGGCGGCGAAGGGCCGCTCGAAGAACCGGTCGCCGTGACGATCGAGGACGGCGCGACGCTGACCGACGCCGCGCGGACGCTGGAAGAGGCCGGCGTGATCCGCTCGCAAAGCCGGTTCCTGCTGTTCGCGCGGTTCCTGGGCAGCGCGGCGCCGATCCGGACGGGCGAGTATGAAATGCCGGCCCGCGTCAGCCAGTCCGAAGCCTTGCGCATCCTGCAGGAGGAGCCGCCGATCCAGCGGTTCGTCACGATCCCCGAAGGCATGCCCGCGGTGCTCGTCCATGAGCGGTTGATGGCGACCGAGTTTCTGACCGGCGAGATACCCGTTCCCGAGGAAGGATCGGTCCTGGCCGACAGCTATGCCTATGAGCGCGGCGAAAGCCGGGCCGACGTGCTGGCGCGCATGCAGCTCGCGCTCGACGAGGAACTGGCCGCGCTCTGGGCGGCGCGGAGCAACGACATTGCCGTTTCGACGCCCGAAGAGGCGATCATCCTCGCCTCGATCGTCGAGAAGGAAACGGCGGAGCCCTCGGAACGTCCGCTGATCGCCGGCGTCTATTCGAACCGGCTGCGGATCGGGATGCGGCTCCAGGCCGATCCGACGATCATCTATCCGATCACGCAAGGGCGGGCGCTGGGCCGCCGCATCCGCCGTTCGGAGATCGACGCGCGCAATGACTACAATACCTACGCGATGGCCGGCCTGCCGCGCGGCCCGATCGCCAATGTCGGGCGCGAGGCTATCGAAGCGGTGCTCAATCCGGCCGAAACCGACGCGCTATTCTTCGTCGCCGACGGCAGCGGCGGGCATGTCTTCGCCGAAACCTACAGCGAGCATCGCGAGAATGTCGAACGCTGGTACGAACTGCGCAGGCAGCGCGGCGAGATGGATTAGCGCCTAGCGCAGCCAGCCGCGCCGGATCCCGTTCCGCGCATACCAAATCTGGAACATGCCGACGATCACGACGATGATCGGAAAGATTGCGGCGGATATGGGCATGATATCGAGATAGCCGCTCAGGAAGAATGTCCAGAAGTGCTGAGCCAGGACCGCGATCAGCGACACGATAAACAGCGTGCGGGCCCATGATTTGCGCGCGAGAAGGCCGATCGCGCCGCCCAGTCCTCCGAACACTGCGATCGCGAAGGCGCCAGTAACCCATCCCGGCGTCGACTGGAAAATGGCAAGCTCGGCGGCGGACAGGCTGGTGGCGAGCTGTTCGGCCGATGCCGTGGTCAGCATTACATATTGAAACACGCCGATCGCATTCCACACGAGTATGACGATCGATATCGCCCAGAACGATCCGGGCGGCTTTCTGCTCAAAACCTTGTTCACGGCGATCCCCATCAATTATGTTATGCGCGGGCCTTAGCCGATTCGGCCAAAAATGTGAATAAACTGGGGATAACTCTGGTGATTAAAACCGCAAACCGGAATATTCCTCGAATCCGGCCATCAGGTTGAGATTCTGGACGGCGGCGCCCGCCGCGCCTTTTCCGAGATTGTCGAGTATGGCGCACAAACGGATCTGGCCGGCATCGGGATTGGCGAAGACCATGATGTCCATCCGGTCGGTCCCGGCGCACCGTTCGATCCGGACGAAATCGAGCGCGCCGGTTTCGGCCTCGTCGAGGACGGTTATGAGGGCGCTGTCGGCATAATGGTTCTGCAGGGCCGCGCGGATGTCTTCGGGCGCCGTTCCGTGGCGCAGCTGCGCGAGATGCAGGGGAATCTCGACGAGCATGCCGCGATGGAGATTGGCGACGGACGGCGAGAATAACGGCGGACTGTCGAGGCCGCTATGCGCCTGCATCTCCGGGAGATGCTTGTGCCGGAGGGGCAGGGCATAGTTGCGAAAGGCCGTATCGGCGGCCCCGCTTTCGAACTCCTCGATCATCGCGCGGCCGCCGCCCGAATAGCCGGACGTCGCGTTGACGCTGATCGCGGCGTCGGGCGGCAGGATACCGGCGATCACCAGCGGATGGGTCAGCGCGATGAACGTCTGGGCATAGCAGCCCGGATTGGCGACATGCCCGCTCTTCGCGATCGCGTCGCGATGGCCCGGTTCCCATTCGGGAAAGCCATAGGTCCAGTCCGGCGCCGTGCGGTGGGCGGTCGAGGCGTCGATGATCCGCGTGTCGGCGCCATCGAGCATCGCCACCGCCTCCCGCGCCGCCTCGTCGGGCAGGCACAGGATGGCGATATCCGCGCTGCGCAGCGCGTCGACGCGCGCATCGGCATCCTTGCGCCGGTTGTCGTCGAGCACGATCGACGCGATTTCCGGCCGGTCGGCGATCCGGTCGCGAATCTCCAGCCCCGTCGTTCCGTGGCCGCCATCGATGAAAACGGAGGTTGTCATCCGGCGATCCTGCGGCGGGCGAGCACCGGCGCGTCGTGCTTTTCGGCAATCCGCGCGATCACCTCGGCCAATGGTTCGGTGCAGGTTTTGCCATTGTGACCGCTGGCATGGATCAGCGTTTCCCCATCGACCATCAGCCCCACATGCTCGGGGAAGAAGATGAGGTCGCCGCGGCGGAGTTCGGCTTCGTCGGCAAGCGGTTCGCCGGCCGAGGCCTGTTGGAGGTCGCTGTCGCGCTCGAGCCGGTGGCCGGCCATCCCGAACGAAAGTTGCACGAGCCCCGAGCAGTCGATGCCCTTGGCGCTGCGTCCGCCGAGCAGATAGGGTGCGTCGATCAGCATCTCCGCGACCGCGACCGGATCGCCGGCATGATCGTCTATCATCCGCACATCGGCGAGCGGAACGGAACCGTTTTCGGTCACCAGCCGGTCGCCGTCGGCCGTGCCGGCGATCCGGGCGCCCAGGAACAGTGTGGCCGATGCCCCGTCGGCCCGTCCGGCGGCTAGGGATGTGGAAACGGCCGAGACGATATGCGTCGCCTCGCCGGCCGCAACCAACGCGTCCGTGCGCAGGAAGCCGACGAAATGGTCGTGCAGGCCATAGCCCCAGGCCCAGCCGTCGATCGTATCGAGAAGGGCGAAGCCTTCGCCGTACAGCAGTTGCGATCCGAGTTCGCTGGTTTCCGAGGGGTCGGCGTAGAGGTTGACGACCGAAAGCCCGATGCGCCGCGCCACCGGTGCGACATAGTGCGGCAGCGCGATCCGGTCGGCGAGGGCGATATCGGCGATATCGTCGCGATAGGCGTGGATGCGCGGATCGAGATCGACGGTCGTCGATCGCAGCGCGAAACTAGGCCGCGCTGGCGCTTTCGAAACGTCGTGTGCTGCCGTTGCTGCCGGCTGGCCGGTCTTGGCCGATGAGTTTTTCGAACCGTTCAAGAAAACGCGCCCCAGTTGATGTCTGCGCGATGAAGATGTTGCGGCGGTCGCTTTCATCGCGTTCGCGTCGCAGATAGCCGAGGGCGGAGAGGGTATTCAAGGCGCGAGTCACAACCGGCTTGGAAACCTGCAGCTTTTCCGCAAGGCCGCGCACGGTGTGCGGGCCCGGACTGGCGTAGATGAGCAGCAACAGCGCCATCTGGCGATTGCTGAGATCGGGCTCTCCGGAGTGGACGTACCCGATCAGTGCATTCATCCATTTTCCAAGCGCGTCGCTCGGCATGGCAAGCTCCTTCCGTACCGGCCGCATTTCAGGCGGCTCAATATACGGTTAACGCCCGAGGCGGGGGATGGTTTCATCGCCGTCCCCATCTTGTGCCGAAACGATCACACAACACATTGATTTTCCGGAATATTCAGGTTTTCGGATAGCGGTTTTTCAGGACTTCCCAATGGGCCCGAACCCCGAGCGCTTCGCCGCCTTTGGGCCGTCCCGGCTTGGCGGCGTTGCGCCAGGCGAAAGTGTCGAGATGCGTCCAGACTGTGCCGTTTTCGACGAAGTTGCGCAGGAAAAGGGCGGCGGTCGACGCCCCGGCCATCGCCACGGACGAACTGTTGTTGAGATCGGCAACCGGCGATTTCAGCCATTCGTCATAGCCGTCCCATAGCGGCAGTCTCCATACCGGATCGTCGACGGCCATGCCGGCCTCGGCGATTTCGCTCGCGAGCGCTTCATCGTTCGTGAACAGCGCGGGAAGGTCCGGACCGAGCGCGGTCCGCGCCGCGCCGGTCAGAGTCGCGAAATCGATCAGCAGTTCGGGATGGTCCTCGCAGGCCTTGCTCAGCGCGTCGCCGAGGATGAGCCGTCCCTCCGCATCCGTGTTCCCGATCTCGACGCTGAGCCCCTTGCGGCTCGCAAGAATATCGCCGGGGCGGAATGCGTTGCCGGAAATCGCGTTTTCCACGGCCGGGATCAGCAGGTGCAACCGGATGGGCAGTTTGCGCTCCATGACGAGGCCGGCGAGCGCCAGCGCGTGGGCGGCGCCGCCCATATCCTTCTTCATCCAGCGCATCCCGGCCGCACCCTTGATATCGAGGCCGCCGGAATCGAAGCAGACGCCCTTGCCGACGATCGCGATCCGCGGATTCTCGATGCTGCCCCAGTGCAGCTCGATCAGGCGCGGCGCGCGGTCGGTGGAAGCCGCCCGGCCGACAGCGTCGATCATCGGGTAGCCTTCGGTCAGCTCGGTGCCCGAAACGACGGACATTTCGGCGCCATGGCGCGTCGCGATCTCCTCGGCGGCTTCCTGCAGCTCGGCCGGACCCATGTCTCCGGCCGGAATGTTCACCAGGGTGCGGACGAGGTCGGTGGCATCGGCCAGCGCGACCAGTTCCTCGATCGCCGCCGGTTTCGAGGTCAGCAATATCTTCGGTCCGGTCGCCTCCGGTTCCTGCTTGTACCGGTCGAAGCGATACTGGGCGCAGAGCCAGCCGAACGCGGCCCGACCCGGATCGCCCTCGGCCAGCCGATAGGTGCCAGCGGGGAGCGTTTCGGCCGCCGTCGCCAGGCACCAGCTCGTCAGCTTGTCCGGATTCGTCACGCCGATGGCCGCGGACCATGCGTCCGGAGTGTCGCCGGTGACGATGGCGACTTCGCCCTCTTTCCCGCCAAAGCCCTGCGCCTTCATCGATTGGCGTTCGCGGTCGGGCAGGGCCTTGAACCAGTCGTCGAAGCCGTCGGCATGGACGAGGTGGAGGGTCTGGGCGGTCTGGCCCTTGTCGGGCTGGAGCATGGCGGCATATTCGGTCATAATGGGAGCCTTAGACAGAAGCGGCCGCAAACGCCAAGGCCGTTTGCACGGCGTTTCGGGGAGGGGCCATGCCGATATCCATGATCAGAAACATCATCATCCTGCTCGCCGCGGGCCTGCTTGCCGCCTGCTCGATGCAGGGCATGATCGAGACGATGACCTCGGAAGAGGATCGGGCGATGGCGCAGGAGTTTGTCGACAATATCCGCAACCGGAACGGCGCGGGCCTCGAAGCGATGGTCGATCCGGATCTGTGGAAGAGCAGCGCCGAGCAGTTCGCCGAGGCCGCCGAGCTGTTTCCCGACGGCGAGGGCGAGACACGGATCACCTCCTACAGCATGAACAGCAACGGGCTCGGCGACAATGCGCGCACCGAAAAGGATTTCACCCTCGTCACCACCGATGAACGCCACTGGACGACGACGCGGTTCTCGACCTTGCAGCAGGGCGGCGATCCGGTGATCACGTCCTGGAGCGTCGAAGGGTCGGGCGAGCCACCGGCCGATCTCGAAGTGATGGAAAATATCGGCACGGTGTTCATGTGGGCCGGGATCGTCGCGCTGTTGATCTTCGTCGGGATTGTCGCCCTGATCGTCTGGCTCGTGCGCCGGTCCAGACGGAAAGACAGGGAACGCGCGGGGATTTCCTAGGCGCCGACCGGAACGCCAAACAGATCGTGTGCGTCGGCGTCTTCGATCTCGACCTGGACGATATCGCCGGGCGTGAGGGCGCTGGTGTCGCGCAGATGGACCTCGCCGTCGATTTCGGGCGCGTCGGCCTGTGAGCGGCCGGTCGCGCCGCCGTCCTCATCCACCAGGTCGATGATGACTTTCTGTTCCGTGCCGATCTTGGCCCGGAGTTTGGCTGCCGAGATCGTCGCGCATTTCTCCATCAGCCGGTCGTAGCGCTCTTCCTTGACCTCCTCGGGCACGGCATCGGGCAGCGCGTTGGCGCGCGCGCCTTCGACCGGCTCGTACCGGAAGGCGCCGACCCGATCGAGCTGGGCTTCGTCGAGCCAGTCGAGCAGATACCGGAAATCCTCCTCGGTCTCGCCCGGAAAGCCGGTGATGAAGGTCGAGCGGATGGTCAGCTCGGGGCAGATGTCCCGCCATTTCCCGATGCGTTCGAGCACCTTCGCCTCGTTGGCCGGGCGGCGCATCGCCTTGAGAATCTTCGGCGAGGCGTGCTGGAAGGGAATGTCGAGATAGGGCGTGACCAGCCCCTCGGCCATCAGCGGAATGACCTGGTCGACATGCGGATAGGGGTAGACATAGTGGAGCCGCACCCAGATCTCGTTGTCCGGCGTGCCGAGCCTGCCCAGTTCGCGCGCCAGATCGGTCATGTGGGCGCGGACCTGGCCATCCTTCCACGGCCATTCGCCATGGCGGATATCGACGCCATAGGCCGATGTGTCCTGGCTGATGATCAGCAATTCCTTCGTCCCGGCCGCGACCAGCTTTTCGGCCTCGCGCAGCACCGCGTCCGGCCGGCGGCTGACCAGATCGCCGCGGATCGAGGGGATGATGCAGAAGGCGCAGCGATGGTTGCAGCCCTCGGAAATCTTCACATAGCTGTAATGGCGCGGCGTCAGCTTGAGGCCGGTTTCGGGAACCAGATCGACATAGGGGGAGGGCGGCATCGGCGCCGCCTCGTGCACCGCGCCGACGACCTCCTCATATTGCTGGGGCCCCGAAACGGCGAGGACGTCCGGGAAGCGTTCGCGGATGACATCCGCCTCCTTGCCCATGCACCCGGTCACGATGACGCGGCCGTTTTCGGCGATCGCCTCGCCGATCGCCTCGAGGCTTTCCTCCTTCGCGCTGTCGAGAAAGCCGCAGGTGTTGACGAGCACGACGTCCGCGCCTTCGAAATCGGGCGACAGGCCGTAGCCGTCCGAACGCAGCTTGGTGAGGATGCGTTCGCTGTCGACCAGCGCCTTGGGGCAGCCGAGCGAAACCATGCCGACCTTGGGCGGAGTGGGAAGACGCGTTGCCATGATCGGGCGCGACATAGGGATTTCGGCGGAGATTGTCATCCCAATTGTCTTTGACTAGTCCGCCGCATGGAGGCACGGATGGACATAATAATCGCCAAGGGAACCGACCGGGACTGGCTGACCGTCCTGCGCGACGACGGCTCCGAGGCGCGGCTGACCTTTCCGAAAAAGGGGCCGGTCCCGCATGACGCGATCCACTATTTTGTCGAGCGGGGATGCGGCTTCGCCGAAGGTTTCTGGGGGTCCGTCGCCGGCGGTCGCGATCCGGAATCGATCCAGGACATGGCCAAGCAGGCTGGCCATGCCAGCGCCAAGCGTCTGCGCCGACCCGACGAGGCGATCGTCGAGCTGCTGCAGGCCGAGCGGCTGGTCGAATGCTTCGAGGCGGCGCTGTGGGGCGACGATCTCGACTCGGCCGCCTTTCGGGCCGTCTACCGGACCGCCTGCGAGGCGTCGGCGGTGCCGGCGCCCGCGTTGAGCGACGAACGGATCGCCGCCATTTTCGAAGATTTGCAGTCCTTTGCCGAGGACTGGGATGCCCTGCCGGTCGGAGAGTCGATCAAACTGGATTGGTAGTATAGCATCATGCCGAAATATCAGGGGGAGAACGGACAATGGAATTCTACGCGGAAAACGGGCTGGCGATCATCGCCGCCGCAGCGGCCGGCTTTATCGTCGGCGGCATCTGGTACGGCCCGGTCATGGGCCGGACATGGATGGGCGCGGTGGGCCTCACCGAAGAGGACGTCAAATCCGGCAATATGGGTCTGATCTACGGCACGACCTTCCTGCTCAGCCTGGTCGCGTCGACGACCCTCGCGCATCTGCTGACCTATTTCCCCGGAGCGCCGCTCGGGACGGTCGTGCTGATCGCGGTCGGCGTCGCCGCCGGCTTCATCGTCCCGGCGATCGGCACCAACTATCTGTTCTCGCAGAAAAGCCGGACGCTGTTCCTGATCGACGCGGCCTACTGGCTGCTATTCTATGCCGCGATGGGGCTGGTCCACGCGCTGCTGTAGCCGGGTCTATTCGTCGTCGGGCTTCCCGACGATTTCGACGATCAGGTCGCCCTCGAGGATCTGCTTGGCTTCCTCTTCCCAGAAGCCATAGGGCTTGCCGTTGCGATAGATGCGGACGCCGAGTCCGGTCTGGATCGCGCCCAGGGGCAGGCCTTCCTCCATGTGCGTCGCCATGCGTTCGCGCAGCGCGACGCGGCCCGTCGCCGAGGCCAGGTCGGCCATATAGTCCGAGATATGCGGGCCGTGGCAGGAGCCGGCGAGCAGGAGCCCGGCGAAGCTGACCGGGTTGATGACGTTGCTCGCGCCGGCCTGGCGGGCGAGCTGCTCGTTGTCCGAAGCGCGCACGAGTACGCTGATCGCGAGCTTGGGCGCCAGCGCGCGGGCGGTCAGCACCACGAGGATCGAGGTATCGTCGCGGCCGGCGGACACGATCATCGAGCGCGCGCGCGCCACGCGCACCTGGTTGAGCGTCTTGTCGCGCGAGGCGTCACCCTCCATCACGTTGCAGCCGCGTTTTTCTGCCGCTTCGAGGCGGCCATGGTCCTGATCGATCACGACGATCTCGGACGGGTCGATGCCGCGTTCGAGCAATTCGTCCACGGCCTCCGACCCGCTGATGCCGAACCCCGCGACCACGATATGGTTATGGAGATTCTTCTGGATGATGCTCATGCGCCACCTTTCCCAAGTTCGCTTCAGCACGAAATCATACGCCGTACCGACAAATATCAGAATCACGAATATCCGCAGCGGAGTCACGATCAGCGCGTCGAACATACGCGCGCGATCGGTCACCGGCGTGATGTCGCCATAGCCGGTGGTCGTGATGCTTATCATCGTGAAATAGACGACGTCGCTGAAGCTGACATTGCCGTCCACGGAATCGACAAGCCCTTCGCGGTCGAACCAGTGAACGGCAACCGCGATGCCGATCAGCCCCACGACGGCGCCCACGCGCAGCCACAGCGACCCCCAACGCGAAAAGCCGCTCTTGCGCCGGAGTTCTCCGTTCCGGTCGGACGGGGGTTGGCGGTTCGGCCCGACCATCAGCTCAGATCCGGCAGATGCTGCGCCGGATCGACCGGCTGGCGGTTGCGGCGGATTTCGAAGTGGAGCTGCGGCTGGTCGACCTGGCCGGTGGCGCCAGCGCGGGCGATCATCTGGCCGCGCTCGACGCGCTGCCCGCGCGCGACCTGCAGATCTTCCATATTGCCATAGGCGGTGATCCAGCCATCGCCATGGTTGAGCAGAACCAGCCCCCCATGCACCTGGATTTCGTCGCCCGCATACAGGACGACGCCGTCGGCCGCGGCAAGGACGGGTGTGCCGCGCCGCGCGGCAATGTTGATGCCGTTATTGCGCTGTCCCGCTCCGTTGTTGCCGAACGGGGCGAGGATGGTGCCGGTCAGCGGCCAGCCGAAGCGTCCGGTAAAATTGGCTGGCGAGCGTACCGCCGCATCGGCCGGCAGAACCTGTCGGGCGGTTCGCACGGGCGGCGAGGCCTCTTCATTCTCCGCCAGCGCCGGTTCGCCGCCGGTGACGATATCGTCGATATCGAGGTCGAAGGCGGCGGCCCTCTGTTCGCGCGTCATCGCGGCGACGGCTGTCCGGCTCGGCAGCAGGATACGCTGACCGGCGCGCAGGATATAGGGTTCTTCGAGGTCGTTCAGCGTCACCACCTGCGACCAGTCGACCCCGTAGCTCCGGGCGATGCCGATGCCGGTCTCCCCCCGCCGGACCTCGTGGTAGCGGCCCGCCGGGATGTCGAGCCGTTGGCCCGGACGGATGACATAGGGCGGCGCGATGTCGTTGGCGCGCGCGATCGCTTCGACGCTGGCGCCGGTGCGCCGGGCGATCCCGCTCAACGTGTCGCCCGCGCGCACGGTGTAGCGCGTCGCGTCGATCTCGACCGCGTTGGCGGCAACGGTCTGGGTCTGCCAGCTCGGCGCGGGTGCGGGCGGCGGCGGGGCCGGACGGGCGGCCGGCGGGCGCGATGCGGTGCGCGGGCCGGAGGGAGCGGGGATGCAGGCGCTAAGCATGAGCGCCGAAAACGAAAGCGCCAAGGCCGGGGGCAGCATCCATGGGCTTTGCGCGCGCATCCAGCGCTCTTACCACGAAATTCGCGGCTTTCCAGAGCGTAGCCCCGGACGGTGTCGAACAATTCGGCATCGCGGGCTCAGTCGAAAATAGCGCCAAGGGCGTTCAGCGATTCACGATGGGTCATATCGAGATGCAGCGGCGAGACGGCGATGTAACCGTCCTCGATCGCTTCGAGATCGGTCGAATGTTCGGGCGTGCCGACCATCGGGCCGAGTCCGAACCAGTAATAGGGAAAGCCGCGTGGGTCCCGGTTCTCGATGATCTGGAGGCGGCCGTAATCGCGCATGCCCTGGCTGACCGTGCGGATGCCGCGCACCGCGTCCGGCGCGCGGGCCGGGAAGTTGATATTGACGAGGGTGCGCGGCGGGAAACGGTAGTCGCGCAGCTTGTCGAGGACCCGGCCGCCCCATTCGCGCGCGGCGGAGAAGGGGACGTCGTCGCCCTTGGCGTCCGGGCCGTAGGTCTGGCTGAGCGCGACCGACGGCACGCCGGCGAGCGCCCCTTCCATCGCCGCCGAGACGGTGCCCGAATAGGTGACGTCCTCGGCGAGATTGGCGCCCCGGTTCACGCCGGAAAGGAGGAGGTCTGGCGGATGGTCCTTCATCACCCGGTTGATGCCCATCATCACCGCGTCGGTCGGCGTGCCGGTCACCGAATAGCGGCGTTCCCCCAGCTCGCGCAGCCGCAGCGGCGCGGTCAGGGTCAGCGAATGGCCGGCGCCCGACTGTTCTTCCGCCGGCGCGACGACCCAGATATCGTCGCTGAGCGTCGCGGCGATCTCTTCGAGGACGGCGAAGCCCGGCGCGTTGATGCCATCGTCATTGGTCAGCAATATGCGCATCAGCGGGCGGGCTCCAGACGGTCGAGGCCGTTCATATAGGGGCGCAACGCCTCGGGCACGACGACCGATCCGTCGGCCTGCTGGTAGTTTTCGAGAATCGCGACGATCATACGGCCGACGACCAGTCCGGAACCGTTGAGCGTGTGGACGAAGCGCGTGCCCTTCGTCTCGCCCTCGGGACGGTAGCGCGCGTTCATCCGCCGCGCCTGGAAATCGCGGCAGGTCGAACAGCTCGAGATTTCCCGGTACGTGTCCTGACCGGGCAGCCAGACTTCGAGGTCGTAGGTGCGCGCCGCGCCGAAACCGAGATCGCCGGTCGAGAGGTTCATCCGGCGGAAGGGCAGTTCGAGCAGGGCGAGCACGTCTTCGGCGCAGGCCGTCATCCGCTCATGCTCGGCTTCCGACGTGTCGGGCGTCGTGATCGATACCATTTCGACCTTCTCGAACTGGTGCTGGCGGATATAGCCGCGCGTGTCGCGCCCGGCCGATCCGGCTTCGGAGCGGAAGCAGCTGGTCAGCGCCACGAAGCGCAGGGGCAGGGTTTCCTCGGCGAGAATCTCCTCGCGCACGATGTTCGTCAGGCTGACCTCGGCGGTCGGGATCAACCAGCGCCCGTCGGTCGTCTTGAAGGAATCCTCCGCGAATTTCGGCAGTTGGCCGGTGCCGAACATGCTGTCCTCGCGGACGAGCAGCGGCGGCATCGCCTCCTCATAACCATGGTCGGCCGTCAGTACGTCGAGGCCGAACTGGCCGAGCGCGCGGTGCAGTCTCGCGACGGGGCCGCGGACCATGGTGAAGCGCGCGCCCGCGACTTTCGCGCCGGTCTCGAAATCGAGGCCGAGCGGCTGGCCGAGATCGACATGATCCTTCGCGGGAAAATCGAATGCGGGCGGTTCGCCGACCCGTTTCAGCTCGATATTGTCGTCTTCATCCTCGCCAGGGGGCACGTCGTCGGCCGGCAGATTGGGGAGGCCCGAAAGGCGGACGTCGATTTCGATCGCGATATCGCGCTGCCGGTCCTCGATCTCGGGAAGGCGTTTCTTGAGTTCGCCGACTTCCGCCATCAATGCCCGGGCCGTGTCCCCGTCGCCCTGGGCCTTGGCCTGGCCGATCATTTTCGACGCTTCGTTGCGGCGCGCCTGGCCCGTCTGCAACTCCGTCAGGAGCTCGCGATTGCGTTCGTCCAAGGCGAGGATCTCGGCGGCT
>NZ_JBQLZM010000059.1:0-17498 GCF_052168275.1 Parasphingopyxis sp.
AATGGCAATTATATCGACTGTTTCGTAATATTATCCGCCCCGCATCGCGATATCCGCAAGTGCTTCCGCTTCGATCAGCAGGGCGTCGTCGACCGTGCCCTGGGCCACATGCTCGCGGCCGATCAGCACGAGGACGGGCACGGCGAGCGGCGACACGCGCGGCAGGTCGACATGGACCATCGTGTCGGCGGCGCGGCCGAGCAGCCCGGCGAGCCGCCCGACATCGGTGAGCTTGGTCCGCGCATCGGCCCAGGCCGCCTTGAGCAACAGGTGATCGGGCTCGTAGCGGCGCAGCACGTCATAGATGAGATCGGTCGAGAAGGTGACCTGCTTGCCCGTCTTGCGCTTGCCCGGATGCTGGCGCTCGACGAGCCCGCCGATCACCGCGACCTCCCGGAAGGCGCGCTTCAGCAGATGGCTGTTCTGCACCCAGTCGACGAATTCGTCTTCGAGGATGTCGGGCGAGAAGAGCGGCGCGGGATCGCGGACCCGCTCGAGCGAATAGGTGGCGAAGCTGTAGTCGTTGGCGACGAAACCGATCGGCTTGAGCCCCGCCGTCTCCATCCGCCGCGTCACCAGCATGCCGAGCGACTGGTGCGCGTTCCAGCCCTCGAAACTGTAGGCGACCATGAAATGCCGGTCGTCATGCGGGAAGGTCTCGACCAGCAACTCGCCCGGCTTGGGCAGCACCGAGCGTTCGGACTGGACGCGCAGCCATTCCTCGACATCCTCGGGAAACGCCTCCCATTCGGCCGGATTGCTCAGAAAGCCGCGCACCCGGTCGGCGAGATTGGTCGTCAGCGGCATGCGCGCGCCGACATAGGTCGGGATGCGCGCCGGGCGCGAGGATGCCCGGACGGTCAGGTCCGTATCCTTGATGCCGAGCACCTCGAGGCTCATGCCCGCGAAGAAGAAGGTGTCGCCGGGCGACAGCGTGGCCGCGAAATATTCCTCGACCGTACCGAGCTTGCGGCCGTTCTTGAAGCGCACGTCGAGTACCGGCGCATCGACGATGATGCCGGCGTTGAGCCGATGCTGCTTTTCGAACTTGGGGTGGCTGACCCGCCAGATCGTCTGGCCGTCCCCGTCGACCGCGCTCGTCAGCCGCTTGTAGCGGTCATAGGCGCGCAGCGCGTATCCGCCATTGGCGATATAATCGAGTTCGCGCGAGAATTCGGCCGACGGCAGGTCGCGATAGGGCGCCGCCGAGCGGATCTCGGCCAGCATCTCGGCTTCCTCGAACGGCGCGGCGCAGGCGCAGGCCATGATATGCTGGGCGAGCACGTCGAGACTGCCGGGGCGGAAGATGTCGGGATCGAGCTCGCGCTCGGCGACGGCATCGAGCGCCGCGCGCGCCTCGAGATATTCGAACCGGTTGCCGGGCACGAGGATCGCCTTGGAGGGTTCGTCGAGCCGGTGGTTGGAGCGGCCGATCCGCTGGAGCAGTCGCGAGGCGCCCTTGGGCGCGCCCATCTGGATGACGCAATCGACATCGCCCCAGTCCACGCCGAGATCGAGGCTCGCCGTCGCGACGAGTCCGCGCAATTCGCCGCGCGCCATCGCCGCCTCGACCTTGCGGCGCGCCTCGCGGGAGAGCGAGCCATGATGGATGCCGATCGGCAGCTCGCCGCCATTCGCCTTCCACAATTGCTGGAAGATCAGCTCGGCCAGCCCGCGCGTGTTGCAGAACACCAAGGTCGTCCGGTGCGCGGCGATGATTTCCATCACCTGCTCGGTGGCATAGCTGCCCGAATGGCCCGACCAGGGCACGCGGTCCTCGGGCAGCAGGATCGAGATGTCGGCCTCGGCGCCGGCTTCGCCGGTCACGATGGTGACGCTGTCCGCATCCGCATCGGGCGCGAGCCAGCGCGCATAGCCCGGCGGATCGGCCACCGTCGCCGAGAGCGCCACCCGCCGCAGTCCCGGCGCGAGCCTTTGCAGTCGCGCCAGGGAAAGGCTCAGCAGGTCGCCGCGCTTCTGCGTCGCAAAGGCATGCACCTCGTCGACGATCACGGTCTTCAGGTCGGCGAACAGATTGGCGCTGTCCGCATAGGAGATCAGCAGGCTCAGTGATTCCGGCGTGGTCAGCAACATGTGCGGTGGTCTCTGCCGCTGCCGGACCTTGCGGTTGTGCGGCGTATCGCCCGTGCGCGTCTCCACCCGGATATCGAGGCCCATCTCGTCGATCGGCCCGAGCAGGTTACGCTGCACGTCGACCGCCAGCGCCTTGAGCGGCGAGACGTAGAGCGTGTGGAGGCCGTCCATCGGCGTCTCGACCAGTTCTGCGAGGCTCGCGAGGAAACCGGCCATCGTCTTGCCCGCGCCCGTCGGCGCGACGAGCAGCGCATGGTTCCCGGCGCGCGCGGCAGTCAGCATATCCATCTGATGCCGTCGCGGCTGCCAGCCCTTGCTGGCAAACCAGCGCGCGAGCGGCTCGGGCAGGGGCGCGGTCGTCGTCACGCGCGCATCCTAATGCACGGCGCGCGCTTTGCGACCGGCAAAAGTCAACACGCTTGTCTTGCCATGCGGACCCGCCGATAACCGGCGGACGAAGAGGGGGGAAGATGACCGAAAACGCATCCGGCCGCGCGCAAACTATTGCCGAGTTCCAGGCGCATGGCGCTCGGATATTCGTCGGCGAGGAGATCATGCAGGCGATGACGTCTTACGCGCCGCAGCCCGACGACGTGATCATTTCGCCCTTCGGCAAATGCGGTACGACCTGGCTGCAACAGACCTTTCACACGCTGCGTACGGGCGGCGACACCGATTTCGACGATATCTCCGGCGTCGTGCCCTGGATCGAGACGGCGACGGCGCTCGGCATCGATCTCTCCGCGCGGCAGCGGGCCGAGCCGCGCGGGTTCAAGAGCCATCTACCGTATGATCCGATGCCCAAGGGCGCGCGCTACGTCGTCTCGCTGCGCGATCCGAAAGACGCGTTCATCTCCATGCTCCGCTTCATGGAGGGCTGGTTCATCGAGCCCGGGGCGGTGCCGATGGCGGATTTCTATGCCGATTGGGCCAGCGACGAATTCGGCTCCAACTATTGGCTGCATCTGCTGAGCTGGTGGCGCCAGCGCGACAATCCGGACGTGCTGTTGCTGACCTATGAGCATATGATCGACGCGCCGGAGCAGCATATCCGCATGCTCGCCGATTTTTGCGGGATCGCGCTCGACGACGATCTGCTGGCGCTGACGCTCGAGCGCTCCTCGCTGGCCTATATGCTCGAGCACAAGGAGAAATTCGCGGATCCGATGATGCGTGCGCTGACCGAAAAGCGCTGCGGATTCGCGGCGGGCAGCGATTCCGCGAAGGTCCGCAAGGGCGGCGTCGGCGGCCACAAGAAAGAGCTGGAACCGGAGATTGCGGAGCGGATCGACGCGGCCTGGGCCGAGCTTGTCGAACCGGAAACCGGTTTCGCCGACTATGCCGCGCTCGATGCCGAGATCAGGCGGCGCAACGCGGTCTAGAGCATTGCCTCACGGTTTGTGGGCATAGGCTGCGTCGAACGCCGCTTCGAGTTCGGCGTGCACGCCGCGCATGCCATCGACGACTTGCTTGCCCCAATCGAATAGTCGCGTTTGCGCTCCACCGGCCAGTCCGGCGGGCCGGCGACGATGTCGCGCAGGTTCGAAGTCTTGTCGGCGATTTTGACGAGCTTGGCCTCGCGCGACTTGTGCGGCGCATGCTCGACCTGGAGCCGCTTGCGTTCGGCCTTGGCGAGCGATTTGTCGTCGGTCACTTCGCCGACGATGCCCGCTATCCGGTCGCCGAAACGCGCCTCCAGCTCTTCGATGCTCGTCTCGGTGTCTTCGACCGTATCGTGCAATATCGCGGCGGCCAGCACCTGCGTATCGTCGATCCCGTGCTGTGCGAGAAGCGCGGCGACATCCAGCGGATGGTTGATATAGGGCGTCGATTCCGCGTCCTTGCGGCGCTGGTCGCGATGCCTGTCCGCGGCATATTGCGCCGCGTCGAGCAAGAGGTGCAGCGGGTTGTTATGATTCTCCATGGTTCTCAATTCTCCTGGTCATACACTATATAATGAAAATGACGCGTCTCGGACATTGGATAGACCCGCGCCCGGAAGGCATTTACGTGCCCGCTGCCGATATCTGGATCGACCCCTCGCAACCCAAGGATCGGGCGCTCGTCACCCATGGCCATGCCGATCATGCGCGCGGCGGGCACGGCGCGGTCTGGGCGACGCCCGAAACCCTGGCGATCATGGATGTGCGCTATGGCGAGCAAAAGGCGAAGCCGGTCGCCTATGGCGAAACGGTCGACCTCGGCGCGGTCACCGCGCGGTTCGTGCCGGCCGGTCATGTTCTCGGCTCGGCCCAGATCGTGCTCGATCATGCGGGTGAGCGCGTGGTCATTTCGGGCGACTACAAGCGCCGCCCCGACCCGACCTGCCCGCCGTTCGAGCCCGTGCCCTGCGATATCTTCATCACCGAGGCGACGTTCGGCCTGCCGGTGTTCCGCCATCCCGACACCGGCGAGGAGGTGGCGAAGATCCTCGATACGCTGGCCGCCAATCCCGGCCGCTGCGTGCTGGTCGGCGCCTATGCGCTCGGCAAGGCGCAGCGGATGATCTGCGAGTTGCGCAATGCCGGGCATGACGCCCCCCTCTATATCCACGGCGCGCTCCAGCGACTCTGCGACCTCTATCGCGACCATGGCGTCGAGCTGGGCGAGCTGCGCCCCGCCACGGATACGCCGAAGGACGAGATGCGCGGCGCGATCGTCCTGGCGCCGCCCGGCGCGCTCAACGACCGCTGGTCCCGCCGCCTGCCCGATCCGGTAACCGCGATGGCCTCGGGCTGGATGCGGATCCGGCAGCGCGCGCGCCAGCGCAATGTCGAGCTGCCGCTGATCGTGTCGGACCATGCGGACTGGGACGAGCTGACCGGTACGCTGGAGGAACTTCGGCCCAAAGAGGTCTGGGTGACCCATGGCCGCGAGGATGCGCTCGTCCATTGGTGCCAAACCCGCCAGATCAAGGCGCGCGCGCTCGCGCTGGTCGGCCGGGAGGACGAGGACGAATAACGCGCCGATCGAGGTTTTCGGCGTGTTGCAGCGCGTCACGAAAATGTAAAAAAAGGGCCGCCCGGTAAGGGGCAGCCCTGAAGTTTAGGAGAGGATGCCTGAAAAGGCAGGATCGTGATATGGCATTGAATCTTTTGCTGCAAGTGCGAAAAGACGATTGTGCGTTGCAAAAAACGCAGCGGCGCCGCTGACCAGATCCGGCAGCGCCGACCGCCCGGAGATTGGTCCGGACAACCGGATCAGACGATGTCGTCCGGCCTGATCGTCCAATGACGTCCGGGATCGTGAAGAACAGCAGCACGATCGTCGCGACGAGCATCGCATAATATTCGTCTTTCAAATAAACGGGACGACAGCCCCGGATTTGTGGTCCGCACAGAATGCGATCAGTGACCGGCCTGCGGGCCCCGCTCCAGCCCCGATGCGGCAAGCTGCGCGTCGATCTGTGCCATCAGCCGGTCGAGCCCCGCCTCGCTCTTCGCCTCGGCGCGCGCGACGAGCACGTCCTGGGTGTTGGATGCGCGCAGCAGCCACCAGCCGTCCTCGGTGTTGACCCGCGCGCCGTCCGTGTCGTTGACGTCCGCGCCTTCGGACCGCAGCCGGCCGAGCACCTCGTCGATCACCGCGAATTTGCGGCTCTCGTCGACCTGGAAGCGCATTTCGGGCGTATTGATCATGTCGGGAATCGCGCTGCGCAGCTCGGTGACGCTCTTGCCCAGGACATGCGCGGCCGAGATCAGCTGCACCGCGGCATAGAGCGCGTCGTCGAACCCGTAATAGTCCTGCGCGAAAAAGACATGGCCGCTCATCTCGCCGGCGAGCGGGCAGCCCGTTTCCTTCATTTTGGACTTGATCAGCGAATGGCCGGTCTTCCACATCAGCGGTTTGCCGCCGAGTTCCGCGATCCGGTCGTACAGCGCCTGGCTGGCCTTCACATCGGCGATAATCGTGGCGCCCGGCGCTTTTTTCAGCACGGGCTCGGCGAAAATCGCGAGCAGCTGGTCGCCCCAGATCACCCGGCCCGTGCCGTCGATCGCGCCGATCCGGTCGCCGTCGCCGTCGAAAGCCACTCCGAAATCGAGATTGTTCTCCGCGACGAGCCGTTTGAGGTCTGCGAGATTCGCCTCGTCAGTGGGATCGGGATGATGGTTGGGAAACGACCCGTCGATATCGGTAAAGAGCGTGAAATGCTCGCCGGGAAGCCGCGCGACGAGCTTCTCGACGATCGCGCCGGCGGCGCCGTTTCCGGCATCCCAACCGATCCGAAATTCGCCGCCCGCATGGCCCGCCACGAGGCGATCGACATAGGCGTCGGCGATATCGATCTCCTCGCTCGTCCCGGATCCGGTTTCCCAGTCCCCGGCGATCGCCATGGCCCCGAGCCGCTGGATATCGGCGCCGAAAAACGGTCCGTGCTGAAAGACCATCTTGAAGCCGTTGTAATCGGGGGGATTGTGGCTGCCGGTTATCTCTATGCCGCCATCAACCTCTAGCGTCGCTTCGGCGAAATAGAGCATCGGCGTCGGCCCGCACCCGATCCGCACCGCGTCGACGCCGCTCGCGTTCAGCCCTTCGACCAGAGCGGCTTCGAGCATCGGCGAACTCGTCCGGCCGTCATAGCCGACCGCGATCCGGCGGCCGCCCGCCCGGCGGATCAGAGTCCCGAAACCGCGCCCGATCGCGCGCGCATCGTCCGCGCCCAGCGTTTCGCCGATGACGCCCCGGATGTCATATTCGCGCAGCGTGGTCGGGTGAAACTGATGGCTCATAAAGACTCCTTGCTGTCCTGTCGGTCCGTGCCCGTCGCCACTTCGCCCACGGGCGCGACGTTCGCAAGATTTAAGGGCGCTATTCGCCGCGATCAGGGACCTGGTTGCGGACTTCGGAGAGCAGGATCTCGCGCGCGGCATTGACCCGGCGCGCCAGTTCGGCCGAGCCACCCGCATCGGGATGGACCCGGGCGATCAACCGGCGATGCGCCGCGCGGATCGCATCCTGGTCCGCGTCTTCGCCGACGCCGAGCAGTTCGCGCGCTTCGGCCACCGGCATCATCGCCCGGCGGAACTGCTGTGAGCGATAGGCGGCCCAGGCGGCGACGCCGGCGAAACAGACGAGCGCGAGAATGCCCTGGCCCGACGAAAACCATTTGAAGCCGAGTACGACGGCGGCGATCGCCGCCCAGTCCCCGCTGTCGCTGCCGCGCAACCGGCCCGTTTTCCAGGCCCAGAGCGCGATGGCCGCGGCGATCAGCACGAAGATGTACATGGGGTCCTTATACCGTCTCGAACATGTCCTGGGTAACCCCCAATTGGGGAAGGTGCAGCGCGGACACCATTTCGCGCAGTTCCTGGCGCGCGGCGACATGGCTCAACCCGACATTTTCGAAATGGTCGATGTCGAGCAGCGTAAGCCCGCTCGGGAAGAGCTCCCGATAGATGACGCGTTCGGACAATCCCGGAATGACCCGGAATCCCACCCGGCGCGAGAGGTCGTTCAGAGCCTGGGCGACCCGCCGCATGTTCTTCGCCTCGATATGCTGGAGCCGGTTGCGGAGTACCACCCAGTCGACCTCGCCGCCGGTCTGCGCCTTGGCCTTGCGCGCATCCCAGACGATCTCCGCATAGAAGCTCGGGCGCCGGATCATGTAGGTTTCCGGATCGACCTCTCCGATCAGGTCGAGATCGACGAAGCTGTCGTTGAGCGGCGTGACCAGCGTATCGGCGCGCGCTGCCGATATCCGGGCCAGGGCATCGTCGCGGCCCGGCGTGTCGATGATCAGGAACTCGCTGTCCGCGCCCAGCACCTCCATGCTGCGTTCGAAACCGACCAGATTGTCCGCCTCGTTGACCATGAAGCGCGGCATGGGGAGAGCCGCACCGAGCCGTTTGGCGCTGGCCTCGCGATTTTCGAGATAGCGGGTCGTGGTGCGCTGCCGGCTGTCGAGGTCGAGCACCGCGACCGCGCGTCCGGCGGCGGCCAGCGCCACCGCCGTATGCACGGCGGTCGTCGATTTGCCGGTGCCGCCTTTCTCATTCGCGAATACGATAAAATGGCAATCGGCCAAGGCGCTTCGTCCCCATATGAAGATCAACTTGCTTGATTCGGGGCCCCCGCCCGCTCAAAAGCACCGCCGACATATCGGAGGTGCAGAACAGGTGCAATTGGCGAGACGGTTAATGGCGGTCCGCGCGGCGGTGCGCGAGCTGCGCGCCGACGGGAGCACGATCGCGCTGGTGCCGACCATGGGCGCACTGCATGCCGGCCATCTCTCGCTCGTCGCCCGGGCGCGCGAAGTGGCCGACCATGTGGTCGCCTCGATCTTCGTCAATCCGACCCAGTTCGGCGAAGGCGAGGATTTCGATTCCTATCCGCGCACCGAAGAGGCCGACCGCGCCAAGCTGGAACGTGCGGGGTGCGCCCTGCTCTGGGCGCCCATGCCCGAGGAAGTCTATCCGGCCGACCATGCGACCTCGATCCGCGTCGGCGGCGTGACCGAGGGGCTGTGCGGCGATTCCCGCCCCGGCCATTTCGACGGTGTCGCGACGGTCGTCGCCAAGCTTTTCAACCAGATTCTGCCCGATTACGCGCTGTTCGGCGAAAAGGACTATCAACAGCTCGCCGTGATCCGGCGCATGGCCCGCGATCTCGATTTCCAGGTCGGGATCATCGGCGTGCCGACGGTGCGCGAAGCGGACGGCTTGGCGCTGTCCTCGCGCAACGCCTATCTGAGCGAAGACGAAAGGGCGCGCGCGGTGGCGCTGCCGGACGCGCTCGGGGAGACGGCCGCGGCGATCGTCGGCGGTGCGCCCGTCGCGGATGCGATCATCGCGGCCAAGGCGAAGCTGTTCGAAGCAGGGTTCGCCACGGTGGACTATATCGAGTTGCGCGACGCCGAGACGCTCGCGCCCGTCGGAACGCTCGAGCGGCCGGCGCGGCTGCTCGCCGCCGCGCGGATCGGCAAGACGCGATTGATCGACAATATTGCAGTGGAGCCAGGCTAGGACCGGCGAACGGCCCGCCCGATAAACTGCCCGCGCGTTAACCTTTTATTATCCATAAGCGGTCAAGCCTTCTCCCGACGACAGTCAACAAGGGGAACAGGGTCATGGCGCACAGTGCCGCAACCGCGAATTTTCTGATCGAAAGCCGCCTCAGGGATGCGGCGGCCGGCGACGAGAACGCCTATTTCGATCTCGGCATCGCCTATTCGGCGGGTACGGACGGGCTCGATATCGACCTGATCGAGGCGCATAAATGGTTCAATCTCGCGGCCGTCGCCGGACATGAAAAGGCCCAGCGCTGCCGCGCGGAAATCTCCGACGAAATGACCGCGCGCGAGATCGCCGAGGCGCAGAAACAGGCGCGCGCCTGGCTCTCCTCGCTGGAACGCCGCGCCGCCTGACCGGCGCCCGCGCGGCCGGCCGTCGCCGCATCTGCAGACCCGCATCCGGATATTAGGTCTGGATTTCTCTGGGGCCGCTCCATAGGGGTGGCCCATATTTTTTTTGCCCGCGCAGCCAGTTGGGAACAGACCATGTCGATCACCGCCGTTCCGCTTCGTCCCGTCAAGAAAGGCACGCTCGCCAAATTGTGGGTCGGCGTGTTCCTGTTGCTGGCCGGCGCCGCCTTTTTCGCCTGGCATGCCACGGCGCGGCCGATCGCCATAAACGGCACGGCCGAAGATTTTCTGAGCTGGAATGCCGGCCAGTCGGGGGTTGTCGAGACCGATTCCGGGCTGCAATATCAGATTCTCGAAGCGGGCGACGAGGCGGGCAGCCCGGGCGCGGGCGCCGGCGTCATCGTCAATTACGAGGGCCGGCTCATCGACGGAACGGTGTTTGACGCGAACGAGCAGCAGGGACTGCCGCTCGACGGGGTGATCACCGGCTGGGCGGAAGGCATCCAGCTGATGAGCCGCGGGGCGCGCTACCGCTTCTGGATTCCGCCCGCGCTCGGCTATGGCGAAAACCCGCCTCCGGGCAGCCCGATTCCCCCGGATTCCGTGCTCGTGTTCGATGTCGAACTGATCGATTTCATCTCGCGCGAACAGCTGATGCAGATCCAGATGCAGCAAATGGGCCTGGGCGGTCCCCAGCCCGAGGGCGCTGCGCCCGGCGAGTAGGCCAGGGCCATCCGGACGGAGGTCAGCCCGGATCGGTGGGCATCGCGCCCGCCTCCGCGGCGCGGCGCTGGGCCTCTTCCTCTTCCTCGTCATTATGCTCCGAGCGCCGTTCGAGCGCGGCCTTGGCCATCGCGACGATCGGATCGGCGAGCGCGAGTCCGATGATGCCGAACAGGGCGGCGAACAGGATCTGGGCCGACAGCGTCAGCGCCGGCGGCAGGTCGACCGTTTGCTTGGCGACCATCGGGATCACGACATAGCCGTCGAAGGTCTGCACGCCGAGATAGATGAAAAAGGCGTAGAGGCCGAGTTCCGGGCTCGCGCTCAGGCCGACGGCGACCATCAGCACGCCGGTGATGAACGCGCCGATATTGGGAATGAAAGCCAGCAGACCGGCCAGGATGCCGAGGAGCAGGGCCATCGGCACGCCGACGAGCGTCAGCGCCAGCCAGGTGATGAATCCTTCGAAAACCATGCCCAGCACCCGGCCCGCGAGCAGCCGCTGCAGCGTCTTGGCCATCCGTGCCGTAGTCCGGCGGAATTCCGGCCGGGTGCCCCGGGGCAGCATCCACTGGACTCCGCGGTCGTAGATGTTGGGATCGATGGCGACGAACAGGCCGATCACCATGACGAGGAACAGGGTCGCCACCCCGCTCACGGCAGAGCCGAGCGCCGAGGTCAGGCTGCCGACCGATCCGAGGACGTCGCGGAGTATCTGCGTGATCTCGATTCCGCCCGGCGTCATGCCCAGTTCGTCCAGCCATGCCAGCAGCAGCGCGAACTGCTCGGTCAGCGTGCTCCGGAGTTCGCCGGCCTGGGCGGCGATCTCGATCCCGGCCAGCCAGCCGACACCCGCAATGCCGCCGATGATCAGCAGGACGACGATGAACAGCCGCAAGGTCCGGCTGTAGGGGATGATCGGGCGGAGCAGCTTCGTCCCGCCGTCGAGCAGCGAGGCGAAGACGAGCCCGGCGACGATCAGCAGCAGCGCCTGGGCCAGTTGCCAGACGAGGATGACGGCGACCGCGACCATCGCCCAGGCGACGGCGCGTTTCAGTTCCTGCCGGATTACCGGGTCGCGGACTTCGGCCGGACCCGCTCGCCCGTCATAGGGGCCGGGGCGATCCTCATGCCCGCTCATTCGGCTCCCGCCCGACCGGGATGGAGGCCGGTGCCCGCGCGGCCGCTGCGCATCGCGGAGAACCAGCTGATCGGGTTATACCATTGCGACGTGCCGTCGAGCGAGAAGGTGATGAATTCCGCGCGACCGCCGATGCTCTCGACCGGGACCGGGCCGCCCAGTCCACCGCCGACCAGCGGCGCGCGGCTGTCGGCGGACTGGTCGCGATTGTCGCCCATCAGGAACAGATGGTCCGCCGGGATCGTCACCGGGCCATAATAGTCGGCGGGCGAGGGGCCGAGATCGACCGTGTCGTAATAGCGGCCCTCGGGCGTATATTCGCGGTAGACGGGCATCCGGCAATAGCGCCGGCCGTCGCTGCCGGTCGTCGCCAGCGCCGGGAAATCGCTGCACGGCACATTGGCGTCGATCGGGATCATCGCCGGTTCCCGCTGTTCGCGGCGCAGCGGGGTTCCGTTGAGGAAGACGGCGCCGCCGCGCACCTCGATCGTGTCGCCGGGCAGGCCGATCACGCGCTTGATATAATCGGAACGGCCGCCGCGCGGCACGGTGATCACGATATCGCCGCGTTCGGGCATCCGGCCGAACAGCCGCCCTTCGATGAAGGGCAGGACGTGAAAGGAGGGCGAAACGTAGGACCAGCCATAGGGATATTTGGTCACCACGAGCCGATCGCCCTGAATCAGCCCCGGCATCATCGATTCCGACGGGATGTAGAACGGCTTGGCGACGAAGCTGTGAAAGGCGAGCACGGCGAGCACGAGCCAGAAAATACCCTTGATCTCGCCCCACCAGTCGGTCTGCTTCCTTTCGGGCGTATCGTCCGATGCGGCGGCGCAGTCCTCGCTCGCCCGCAGGGCGGCAGCCAGGCGTTCGTCGCTGTCGCTCATGCGTTCCTGATCCAATCTACTCACTCGCTTTGTTCAATCGCTCATTCGGGCAGCGCATACAGGATGACGAAGGCCTGCGCCCAGGGATGGTCGTCGGTCATCGTCAAATGCACCTCCAGCCGGTGGCCGGGCGGGGTCAGTGCGTCAAGCCGCTTTTTCGCGCCTCCGGCCAGCGCGAGCGTCGGCGCACCGCTCCGCGCGTTCACTACACCAATATCGCGCATGAACACACCCTGACGGAAGCCGGTGCCGACGGCCTTGGAAAAGGCCTCCTTGGCGGCGAACCGCTTGGCGTAGGTGCCGGCGATGGTGAACGGCCGCCGCCGCGCCTTGGCGCGCTCTATCTCGGTGAACACGCGCTGCTCGAACCGCTCGCCGAACCGGTCGAGCGAATTCTGGATCCGCTCGATATTGCAGAGGTCTGAGCCGATCCCGATGATCATGACGTCTTTGTTTTTCGCACGCCCATCCGGGCGCGCGTCCTCCTTGCTGTTTCCTCCGCTTCGCTTCGGAGCAAGTCCGGGCGGGCGTTCGCCCTTGCCTCGGCCTGATCGGCCTCGGAGCCTTTCTTCGAAAAAGAAGCACGCGGCAGCGTGCGAGCGTACGACCGTGCGCCGCCGCCACTGCGGCGAAGCCAAGCGGGCCGGATGGCCCGCGCCCGGCGTTTGAGGGGGCCAAAGAAAAGACTCACCGCGCCAGGTCCATCAGTTCGCGCATCCGCTTCACGCTGGCCTCGAGCCCGGTGAAGATCGCCTCGCCGATCAGGAAATGTCCGATATTGAGTTCGGCGAGCTGCGGGATGGCGGCGATCGGGCCGACATTGTCGAAGGTCAGGCCGTGGCCGGCATGCGGCTCGATGCCGTTCTTCGCGGCCAGCGCCGCGGCATCCGCGATGCGGCGCAGTTCGGCGGCGCGCTCTTCGCCATCGAGATGCGCATAGCCGCCGGTATGGAATTCGACGACGGGCGCGCCGAGCCGCAGCGCGGCCTCGACCTGGACCGGATCGGGCTCGATGAACAGGCTGACGCGGATGTTCGCGTTCTTGAGCTCGGCGACGAACGGCGCGAGATGGTTGTGCCCGCCCGCGGCATCGAGCCCGCCCTCGGTCGTCCGTTCCTCGCGTTTCTCGGGCACGATGCAGGCGGCGTGCGGCCGGTGGCGCAGGGCGATATCCAGCATCTCGTCGGTCGCCGCCATTTCGAGGTTGAGCGGAATGGTCAGCGCCGCGCTCAACCGTTCGATATCGCCGTCCGTGATGTGCCGCCGATCCTCGCGCAGATGGGCGGTGATGCCGTCCGCCCCGGCTGCGGCCGCCTGCTCCGCGGCGCGCACCGGATCGGGATGATCGCCGCCGCGCGCGTTCCGGATCGTCGCGACATGATCGATATTGACGCCGAGGCGCAGATGCGGGGTCATTCTTCGCTCCAATGACAGGCCGCTTCGGCCAATAGATCATGTGCGAAGCCTTCGCCACGCCAGACCTGACCGAAGCCGAACTCCCCCTCCGAACGGTTGGTGAAGGCGATGACGCTGATATCGGCATCGGGCAGGATGAAGTTGCGCCCCTGAACACCGCCGATCGCCCCGTGGCGTTCGACGAGGCGGACGGGCTCGGCACAGCCGGCAAGGCGGACGGGCAGGACCCACTGGCCGAGCGCATGATAGCCGCTCACCGGGTCTCCCGTCCACATTTGGGTGCGCGCTTCGCCGCTCAACAATCTGCCGGTCATCAGATCGCGATTGAACCGCCAGAGATCGAGAATCGTGCCGCGCAGGCCGCCGGCGGCGCCATAGGCGTCGAAGCGGATGGGCGGTTCGGGCTGCCCGAAATGATAGCCCGGCACGGTGCCCGAACCGTCCCGCATGAAACGGACTTCGGGCAGCCGATACCGCACCAGATCGTCCAGCGATCGTCCCGTAACCCGTTCGAGTATCGCGCCCAGCACGATGAAATCGCAGTTGTTATAGGCATGATCCGCGCCGGGTTCGGCCCGCGCCGGGCCTGCGCAATAGCGGTCGGCCGCCGCGATATCGGCGCCTTCCGCGCCATAGAATATCGGCAAGCCGGACGGGAGCCGCCGCGTCTCATCGGGATCGGGCAGGCCGGACCGATGGCCGAGCAGGTGCCGGATCGTGATGCTGTCGCGGTTGCCGCCGGGAAAGCCGGGCCAGTACCGGGCGATCGGCGCATCGAGGGCAAGCCGCCCCCGTTCCACCTCCTGCATCGCGATCGTCGCGATCACCTGCTTGGTGATCGACGCCCATCGCCAGTTCGCGTCGATGCGGTGGCGCAGCGCTCCATGCGGGCTGACCAGACCGAAGGCGCGCAGATAGACGATCGTATCGCCGCGCGACACCAATATGACGCCGTTGAAGTCATGCGATTCGACCATCCGCCCGATGCGGGCCGGTTCGAAGGCTTCCGCCGGTTGCGCGACGAACAGGCCGAGAAGGCCGAGCAGGCCACCCAGCCGGCGGATCATGCTTTCCGGCTGCCCGGCTTTTCGGGCGGGATCGCCGCCAGCTCCTCGGGCAGGTCGTCAGGATCGTAGACCGGGAAATCGAGTGAGAGCAGCGGCACGAACGGCACGCCGAGATCGACTTCGCCGCCCGACCGGTCGACCAGCGCCGCTTCCGCGATCACCTGCCCGCCCGCCCGTTCGACGGCCTTGATCGCTTCGCGCGACGAGAGGCCCGTGGTCACCACGTCTTCGACCATGAGCACTTTCTGGCCCGGCGCGAGCTCGAATCCGCGGCGCAGCTCGAACGTTCCTTCGGGCCGTTCGAGGAACATGGCTTCCAGGCCGAGCGCCCGGCCCATTTCATGGCCGATGATCACGCCGCCCATGGCCGGGGAAACGACTACCTCGATCTCGCCGCGCATCTCGCGCGGCAGCCGGGCGGCGAGCGACGAGGCGAGGCGCGAGGCGCGCAGCGGGTCCATCAGAACGCGCGCGCATTGCAGATAGCGGGCGCTGCGCTTGCCCGAGGAGAGGATGAAATGGCCTTCGAGAAGCGCCTGGGCAGCGCGAAATTCCGCCAGTATGTCGTCTTCGTTCATTGCGCGTGCCGCTCCTTCTTGCCGGGCGCGACATAGGCGGGCGGGCAATCGGCATCAACCCGCTGATTTTCATCGACGTGAAGCTTGAGGCCTCGAAAACTCGCGACTATAAGGCGCGCAAGTTTCACTATGCCGTGAGCTTGTTTGACCGCCGCCCGAGCGGAATCAATGGGGACAAAATGCGTATTGTGACGAATCTGATGCTGGCCGCCGGACTGGCCGTGGCTTCGCTTTCCGTAACGTCGGCGGCGAATGCCGCCGCGCCGCAACCGGAACTGGCGCCGGCGCCGCAAACCGAACTGGCGCCCGCACCGGGCGCCGAAACGGAAGCCGCTGAGTCGGCGGCAGCCGAGGCACCCGCATTCGAACACGCGCCGGCCGTAGAAGGCGTCGGCATGCCGACGGGCGGGCTCGGCATCCAGGAACAGGTGTCCGAAGTCGGCGACCAGGCCCGCTGGTTCCACGATGCGCTGCTGATGCCGATCATCACCGTGATCTCGTTGTTTGTCTTGGCGCTGCTGCTCTGGGTGGTGGTCCGGTTCAATCGCCGTCGCAATCCGAACCCGTCGAAAACGACCCACAACACGACGCTCGAAGTGATCTGGACGCTGGTGCCGGTGCTGATCCTCGTCGTCATCGCCGTGCCGTCGATCAGCCTGTTGCAGGCACAGTATAATCTGCCCGAAGGCGAGACGGTAACGGTCAAGATTACGGGCAACCAGTGGAACTGGACCTATGAATATCCCGACCATGGCGGGATTCTTCTCGTGTCGAACATGCTCGAGGAAGAGGGCGAGCAGGCCGAAGGCGCGCGCTTCCGCGCCGATGCCGACGGCCCGCGCCTGCTGGCGGTCGACGAGCGCATGGTCATCCCGGCCGGCGTCAATGTCCGCTTCCTGGTGACCGCGTCCGACGTGCTCCACAGCTTCGCGGTTCCCGCTTTCTGGACGAAGATCGACGCCGTGCCCGGCCGCCTCAACGAAGGCTGGACCCGTGTCGACCAGGAAGGCGTCTATTTCGGCCAGTGCTCGGAACTGTGCGGCGTCCGCCACGGTTACATGCCGATCGCGGTCGAGGTCGTCTCGCCCGAGCGCTTCGAGCAATGGGTGCTCGCCAATGGCGGCACGATGCCCGGCAGCGAGGATGCTGCCGAAGATGCCCCCGCCGAAACCGACACCGAAACGGCCGATGACGCCGAAGAGATCGCCGCGGCCCGTTCCGCCGGCGCAGCCAGTTAAGGGATCGCACCGATGACCGATACCGCAGCCACGCCCTCCCATTTCGAAGCCGCCGGCCATGACGACGCGCATCACGACGCCGATCACAAGCCGGGCTTTTTCGTCCGCTGGTTCATGTCCACGAACCACAAGGACATCGGAACCCTGTACCTGATCTTCGCGATCGTCGCCGGTATCATCGGCGGCGCGCTGTCCGGCATGATGCGCATGGAGCTCGCCGAGCCGGGCATCCAGTATCTTGCCGAATGGGCCGGCGAAGACGGCAATGCCGCGCTTCATTTTTGGAACGTGATGATCACCGCCCACGGCCTGATCATGGTCTTCTTCATGGTCATGCCCGCGATGATCGGCGGGTTCGGCAACTGGTTCGTGCCGCTGATGATCGGCGCGCCGGACATGGCCTTCCCGCGGATGAACAACATCAGCTTCTGGCTGCTCGTTCCCGCTTTCCTCCTGCTCTTCGGCTCGATGTTCGTGCCCGGCGGGGTCGCCGACGGCGCGGGTACCGGCTGGACGGTATATGCGCCGCTATCGACCTCCGGCTCGGTCGGGCCGTCGGTCGACATGGCGATCCTGTCGCTCCACCTTGCCGGTGCAAGTTCGATCCTGGGCGCGATCAACTTCATCACGACGATCTTCAACATGCGCGCGCCGGGCATGACCCTGCATAAAATGCCGCTGTTCGTCTGGTCGGTCCTGGTGACGGCCTTCCTGCTGCTGCTCGCGCTGCCGGTGCTCGCCGCGGCTATCACGATGCTGCTGACGGACCGCAACTTCGGCACGACCTTCTTCGATGCGGCCGGCGGCGGCGATCCGCTGCTCTACCAGCATCTGTTCTGGTTCTTCGGCCATCCCGAGGTCTACATCATGATCCTGCCGGGCTTCGGCATGGTATCGCAGATCGTCGCGACCTTCTCGAAGAAGCCCGTCTTCGGCTATCTCGGCATGGCCTATGCCATGGTCGCGATCGGCGTGGTCGGCTTCGTCGTCT
>NZ_JBQLZM010000060.1:0-25375 GCF_052168275.1 Parasphingopyxis sp.
CGCCAACAGCGCCTCCATCTCCGCCGATATCGCGCTGCGCCTGCGCCACCGGCCCGAGGAAACCGTCGCGATGACCGTCGCCGGCGCGCCGGGCCTCGGCGAGGCGGCGGTGCTGCTCAGCCTCAAGGACAATAGCGAGGACGAAAAGCTGAAGCGCCAGGTCGCCCAGGCCACCAAGATGCAGGCGGTCGGCCAGCTCGCCGGCGGCGTCGCGCACGATTTCAACAACATCCTCACCGCGATCATCGGCCATTGCGACCTGATGCTGCTGCGTCATACACCCGGCGACAGCGATTATGACGATATCCAGCAGATCAAGTCCAATTCGAACCGCGCCGCGGGGCTGACCCGCCAGCTGCTCGCCTTTTCGCGGCAGCAGACCCTGCGGCCGCAAATCCTCCAGCTGCCCGACGTCGTGTCCGAAGTGTCGAACCTGTTGAAACGGCTGCTCGGCGAGACGGTGTCGCTCGACATCCATCACGGGCGGAACCTGGGCCCGGTGCGCGCGGATCCCGGCCAGCTCGAACAGGTGATCGTCAACCTCGCGGTCAATGCGCGCGATGCGATCCAGTCGCGCGAGGACGGCGAGGGGCGCGGCACGCTGACGCTCGAAACCTTCGCGGTGTCGGCATCGGCGGTCGAAGCGATGGGCCATGACGTGATGCCCGCCACCGACTATACGGCCTTCCGCCTGACCGACACCGGGATCGGCATCGCGCCCGAAGCGCTGGGCAAGATATTCGAGCCCTTCTACACGACGAAGGAAGTGGGGAAGGGGACCGGGCTCGGCCTCTCGACCGTCTACGGCATCGTCAAACAGTCGGGCGGCTATATCTTCGCCGATTCCGAAGTCGGCAAGGGCACCGCCTTCACCATCTATCTGCCCGTCCATCGCGGCGACGCGGCGGGCGTGTCCGATCCGCCCGCCGGCGCGGCGCGGCCGTCACCGGCGCCCGCCGATCCGTCTCCGTCGCCGGCCGCCGACAGCTGGGCCAGCGGCACCGTTCTCGTCGTCGAGGACGAAGACATGGTCCGGGCCGTCGCCGAACGCGCGTTGACCCGCCAGGGCTACAGCGTGGTGACCGCCGAGGACGGCGAGGACGCGCTGCGCATCATCGCCGAACGGCGGGATTTCGACCTGATCCTGTCGGACGTGGTGATGCCGGGCATGGACGGGCCGGCGATGGCGGCCGAGCTGCGCGAAATCATGCCGGACGTGCCGATCCTGTTCATGTCGGGCTATGCCGAGGAGCAGCTGCGCCAGTCGATCGACATCGAACGGGTCCATTTCCTGCCCAAGCCCTTCTCCGTCCAGCAGCTCGCCGACGCGGTGCGGGACATCATGCAGGCCGTCGCGCGCTAGGCCTGCCGGTCGACTTGCTGACAGGGGCCGGGGGGCCGGCCCTTTATCGATCGGACAAACGGCGATATCGGGCTCACCATGACCAAGGCACGCATATTGATCGTCGAGGACGAGGCGCTGATCGCCATGATGCTCGAGGATTTCGTCGAAACGCTCGGACACGAGGTGGCGGGGATCGTCGACTCGCTGGAGACCGGACTGGCGGCGGTCGCCGAAACGGAATTCGATCTTGCGATGCTCGACGTCAACCTGCGCGACGGAAAGGTCAGCTGGCCGATCGCCGACGCGCTCGACGATGCGGACAAGCCGTTTCTGTTCACGAGCGGCGGCGATCTCGAAAAACCGCCCGAACGGCATCGCCGCCGGCCGTTTCTCGCCAAGCCCTTCACGCTGGAGGGGGTGCGCGATGCTTTGGAGACGGGCCTGCGGACGGAATAAATGTTCCCCTCTTGTTCTCACGGAACAAAGCGTATACAAAGACGCCAGCGTTGAACGACCGGCGCGGAGCTTCTAGGAGGGAAACAGGCAATGGCAGCCCATCTCAAAGTGATCGATTCCGACGGAAAAAAGGACGATATGGACAGGCAGAAGGCGCTCGACGCCGCACTCGCGCAGATTGACCGGGCCTTCGGCAAGGGATCGGCGATGAAACTGGGATCGCGCGAAGCGCTCGAGATCGAATCGGTCTCCACGGGCTCGCTGGGACTGGATATCGCCCTGGGTATCGGCGGCCTTCCGCGCGGACGCGTCATCGAGATCTACGGCCCCGAAAGCTCGGGCAAGACGACGCTGGCGCTGCACACCATCGCCGAGGCCCAGAAGGCCGGCGGGACGGCAGCATTCATCGACGCCGAACATGCGCTCGATCCGGGCTATGCCAAGAAGCTCGGGGTCGATATCGACGAACTCATCATTTCGCAGCCCGATACCGGCGAGCAGGCGCTCGAGATCGCCGATACGCTGGTGCGCTCGAACGCGATCGACATTCTGGTGGTCGATTCGGTCGCCGCCCTGGTGCCGCGCGCCGAGATCGAAGGCGAAATGGGCGACAGCCATGTCGGCCTCCAGGCCCGGCTGATGAGCCAGGCGCTCAGAAAGCTCACCGGTTCGATCAACCGTTCGAAATGCATGGTCGTCTTCATCAACCAGATCCGGATGAAGATCGGCGTCATGTACGGCAGCCCCGAGACCACCTCGGGCGGCAACGCGCTCAAATTCTATGCGAGCGTGCGGCTCGACATCCGCCGGATCGGCCAGATCAAGGATCGCGACGAGGTCGTCGGCAACACGACGCGGGTGAAGGTCGTCAAGAACAAGGTCGCCCCGCCGTTCAAGCAGGTGGAGTTCGACATCATGTACGGCCAGGGCATCTCGAAGATGGGCGAGATACTCGATCTCGGCGTCAAGGCCGGGATCGTCGAGAAATCGGGCTCCTGGTTCTCCTACGATTCGACCCGGATCGGCCAGGGCCGCGAGAATTCCAAGGCCTTTCTCCTCGAAAATCCGGATATCTGCGCGAAGATCGAAAACGCGATCCGCGGCAAGGAAGGGGAAGTGGCCGAGGAAATGATGACGGGCCCGGACGCCGAAGAGGATGGCGAGACCTAAGACGCCTCGGGACCGGTTCTTGTCGAACTGCGGCGCGTTGCGAGCCATTTCTCGATGATATCGGCGCGCAGCCGCCGACCGGCCCGCTCCCATTCGACCGTGCCTTCACCTTCGATCATCGGGAGATAGATGGCGGCGCTCTCGCGGGACTTTGGCGCTACACGCCGGCCAAATTCGGTCTGCAGGGCGCGTTGAAATGCGAGAGCCGGAGAAAAGCGATCATTTTCCCCGCCGAAAAAATGAGCGGCCAGACTGGTGACGAGCGCGCCAAGCGCGGCCCCGGCTGCTTTTTCAATCGGGGATCGTAATTCCTCCTCGGCAATCGCCCCGAAAATCGGCTCCGCTATCGGCGTCGTGGCAATCCAGATGCCGATGGCCGTCACCAGCGCGGCGAGCGGCGCGAGAAGCAGCTCCCGCTGTTCGAATAGACGGCGCGCGCGTTCGGGTGACAGCGCCATCGCCGCGCGGGCGCGATATTGATTCAGGATGAGTATCACGGTGAGGATGCCGCCTATCGCGATGACCGGAACCGGCCAGATAACCAGCCCGATTCCGAGAAACGCGCCCGCGGCGATCCACACATGGCGAAACATCGCGGCCGCTATCCCAGAAATGTACCGTCCATCGCCCAGCGATGCGGTTTTTTGTGACGACACTGCAATATCAGGTCGTAGGTATCAGGGTGATTGGTGACGTCTATTGTCTCCGGCGGATTTTCTATCTGGCATACCGTGATCTGGTCGCCATATCGTCCCGCGAGGGAAATTCCTCCGGCGCTGTCCTGAGTGGCCGGTCCGGCCTCCAATTTCCGAAGTTCGGAAATTTGCGCTTCGAACTGTTCCGGATCGGTCGAGGCTATGCCGACGAATGAGGTCGCCTGCAATTCGCCCACAGCATCCTTGACGCCTTCGAATTCGTAATCGTCCGCCATTTTTCCCCCAACTGCTCTCTCGCCATGGCCAGCCGACACTAATCATAATAGACAGGCGCGATCAATCGACATCCGGGGCGACATTCATGACGGTATTGGTCCATCATCTCGAAAATTCGCGCTCGCAGCGCATCCTGTGGCTGCTCGAGGAGCTGGAGCTCGCATATGAGGTCAAGCGCTATGAGCGCGATCCGAAGACGATGCTCGCGCCGTCCGAGCTCAAACGGGTCCACCCGCTCGGCAAATCGCCGGTCGTCACGATCGACGACCGCACCCTGATCGAAACCGGCGCGATCGTCGAATATCTGGTCGCCAAGGCCGGAGGGGCGCTGGGCGCGCCCGCCCATGTCGATGAGAGCCTGCGCTACCGCCAGTTCCTCCATTATGCCGAAGGGTCGCTGATGCCGCCGCTGCTCTCGATTCTCGTGGTCAACCGGCTCGGGCTGCTCGGCCGCCCCGCGCGCAAGCCGCTGCTCGCGATGTTCGCCGGCCATCTGCGCTGGCTCAACGACGAGCTGTTCCAGCGCCCCTGGTTCGCCGGCGACAGCTTCACCGCCGCCGATGTCATGATGAGCTTTCCGCTCGAGGCCGCGCGCGAGCGGGCCGGGCTCGACGACCGCTATCCGAACCTGCTCGCCTGGCTCGAGACGATCCATGCCCGTCCCGCCTACCAGCGAGCGCTCGAGCGCGGGGGCGACTATGCCTATGCCTAGCGCCTGATACGGCTTTCGATCCGCGCAAAGCCCGCTTGCCCGGCCCGCCCCGCTTGCCTACATGCCGCGCATGACATCGACCAACGACATCCGCCGCTCCTTCCTCGAATTCTTCGCGGGCGAAGGCCATGCGCCGGTGCCCTCGGCGCCGCTCGTCCCGCACAACGATCCGACGCTGATGTTCGTCAACGCCGGCATGGTGCCGTTCAAGAATGTCTTCACCGGGCTCGAGACGCGCGACTATTCGACCGCGACCAGCTCGCAGAAATGCGTCCGCGCCGGCGGCAAGCACAACGATCTCGACAATGTCGGCTATACCGCGCGCCACCACACCTTTTTCGAAATGCTCGGCAATTTCTCGTTCGGCGACTATTTCAAGGAGCGCGCGATCGAACTCGCCTGGACGCTGATCACGAAGGAGTGGGGCCTCGATCCCGAGCGGCTGACCGCGACCGTCTATCATGACGACGACCAGGCCTATGACCTGTGGCGCAGGATTTCCGGGCGGCCCGAAAGCCGGATCGTCCGCATCGCCACGTCGGACAATTTCTGGTCGATGGGCGATACCGGCCCGTGCGGCCCGTGCAGCGAGATTTTCTACGATCATGGCGACCATATCCCGGGCGGCCCGCCGGGCTCGCCCGACGAGGACGGCGACCGGTTCGTCGAGATATGGAACCTCGTCTTCATGCAGTACGACCAGCGCGAGGAAGGGCGGGTCGAGCTGCCGAGCCCGTCGATCGACACCGGCATGGGGCTCGAGCGGATCGCCGCGGTGCTGCAGGGCACCCACGACAATTACGAGATCGACCTGTTCAGGGCGCTGATCGCCGAAAGCGCGGAACTCACCGGGACGTCGCCGGCGGGCGACACCGCCGCCTCGCACCGGGTGATCGCCGATCATCTGCGCAGCGCGAGCTTCCTGATCGCCGACGGCGTGCTGCCGGCCAATGAGGGCCGCGGCTACGTATTGCGCAGGATCATGCGCCGGGCGATGCGCCACGCGCACATCCTCGGCGCGAAAGATCCGCTGATGCACCGGCTCGTGCCGGGGCTCGTCGCGGAAATGGGCGGCGCCTTTCCGGAACTGGTCCGCGCGCAGCCGCTGGTCGAGGAGACGCTCGCCCATGAGGAGATGCGCTTCCGGCGGACGCTCGAAAACGGGCTCAAGCTGCTCGACGAGGCCGTCGCCGACATGGACGAGGGCGACGTGCTGGCCGGCGAAACGGCGTTCAAGCTCTACGACACCTACGGCTTTCCCTACGACCTGACCGAGGATGCGCTGCGCAGCCGCGGTCTCGGCATCGACCGGGCGGGGTTCGACGACGCGATGGCCGAACAGAAGGCCGCCGCGCGCGCCGCCTGGAAGGGATCGGGCGAGGCCGCATCGGACACGCTCTGGTTCGACCTAGCCGAGGAGCATGGCGGCACCGAATTCATCGGCTACACGGCCGACGAGGGCGAGGGGCAGGTCGTCGCCATCGTCCGGGACGGCGCGACCGTCGAACGGGCGGCGGCGGGCGACAGCGCGATCGTGCTGACCAACCAGACACCCTTCTACGCCGAAAGCGGCGGCCAGATGGGCGATACCGGAACGCTCTCCGACGATGGCGGGCTCGCCGGGACGGTCGGCGACACCTCGAAACCCCTCGGGCGGCTCCATGCGCATCATGTGACGATCGACAGCGGCGAGATCGCGGTCGGCCAGGTCGTCACGCTCGCCGTCGACGCAGAACGCCGCGCCCGCCTTCGCGCCAATCACAGCGCGACGCATCTGATGCACGCCGCGCTGCGCAACCGGCTCGGCGAGCATGTGACGCAGAAGGGCAGCCTCGTCGCCGAAGACCGGCTGCGTTTCGATTTCTCCCATCCCAAGGCGGTGACCGCCGAGGAGATCGCCGCGATCGAGGCCGATGTGAACGCGCAGATCCGCGGCAATGTCGATGTCGTCACCCGGCTGATGACGCCCGACGAGGCCGTGGAAGCGGGCGCGCTCGCGCTGTTCGGCGAGAAATATGGCGATGAGGTCCGTGTGCTGTCGATGGGCCGCAACGGTCCGGCCGACTATTCGGTCGAGCTGTGCGGCGGCACCCATGTGTCGGCACTCGGCGATATCGGGCTGTTCGCGATCGTCTCGGAAAGCGCGGTGTCGGCGGGCGTCCGCCGCATCGAGGCGCTGACCGGCGAGGCCGCGCGGCTCTGGTACCGCGATCGCGAGGCCAAGCTGCTGAGCGCGGCGGACGCGCTGAAAACCAGCGCCGACGAACTGCCGGGCCGCGTCGCGGCGCTGGTCGAGGAGCGCAGGCGGCTCGAACGGGAACTGGCCGACGCGAAAAAGGCGCTGGCGATGGGCGGCGGCCATGCGAGCGGCCCGGCGGCGGAGAAGATCGGCGATACGCAATTTCTCGGCCAGGTCGTCGAGGGGCTCGATCCCAAGGAGCTGCGCGGGCTGATCGACGAGGCCAAGGCGAGCCTCGGCTCGGGCATCGCGGCGATCGTCGCGGTCAATGACGGCCGGGCGAGCGTCGCGGTCGGCATGACCGACGACCTGGCCGGCGACCGGGACTCGGTCGCGCTGGTGCGCGCCGCGGTCGAAGCGCTGGGCGGCAAGGGCGGCGGCGGCCGGCCCGACATGGCGCAGGGCGGCGGCCCCGATGGCGACAAGGCGGACGACGCGCTGGCCGCGATCCGCGAAGCGATCGCCGCCGGGTCCTAGCCGCTCGATTTCGACCGGCGGAGCTTCTCGCGCGGCAGCTCCGGAAGCGCGTCGAGCTCGCCCAGTTCCATGATCGCCTCGCGCAGGCGCGCGCGCTTTTCATGAACCGAGGCGATGACCGGCCCCATCGGGACGCCGATATCGACGAGCACCGCTTCGGACAGCTGGAGCGAGGATTCCACCGTTTCGGGCACCGCATCGGTCGCGCCGGCGCGGTAGAGCTCGGCGGCATGGTCGGGATCGCGGGCGCGGGCGACGATCGTCAGATCGGGATAGGCATCGCGGACGCGCTTGGTCAGCTGCACGAGGCTGACCGGATCGTCCATCGTCAGGATCAGCGCGCTGACCCGCTCAAGGTCGAGATTTTCGAGCAGCTGCGGGCGGGCGACATCGCCAAAGATCGTCGGAAAGCCGTCGCGGCGGCCCCGCGCCACGGCGTCGATGTTGGAATCGACGGCGACGAAGGGCTGGTCGTGCTCGCGCAGCATCTCGGCGACCACCCGGCCGACCCGGCCGAACCCGACGATGATCGCGCGCTGCTCCTCGTCCTCGCCGTCGCCGGGAAAGTCGACCTGCGCCTCGCGCAGCTCGACGCGCCGCGCCGCGATGCGTCCGGCGCGCGCGAGCAGGGGGGTGATGGTGAGCCCGATCGCGGTCACCGTCTGCCAGAAGGCCGCGGTCGACGGCTGGATCAGCTCCGCCGCCAGCGCGGCGGCCAGCACGATCAGCGTGGTTTCGGAGGGCGAAGCCATGAGCAGCCCGGTTTCGGCGGCGGTCGCGCGCCGGGCGCCGGCCAGCCGCAGCAGCAGTCCCGTCACGATCGTCTTGACGAGCACCACACCGACGACCGCCAGCGCCAGCGACGTCCAGTTCTGGGCGATCAGCGCCAGATCGAGGCTCATGCCGACCGTGATCAGGAAGACCCCGAGCGCCAGCCCCTTGAACGGTTCGGTGATGACCTCGACCTCGCGGTGATATTCGGTCTCGGCGATGACAAGTCCGGCCACCAGCGCGCCGACGATCGGGGACAGCCCGACCGCGGTCGTGGCGAGACTGGCGAGAATGACGACCAGCAGGCTCGCGGCGAGAAAGACCTCCGGGCTCTTGGTCCGCGCCGCCTCGGCAAAGAGCCGGGGCAGCACGAGGCGGCCGCCGATCAGCATCGCGATCACCGTCGCGACGCCGAACATAAGGGTCAGCGCCAGCGCGCCGATGCTCTGGTCCTGGGCCGGCCCGATCGCGCCGAGCAGGAAGATGATGGGGACGATGGCGACGTCCTCGAACAGCAGCATGCCGAGCGCGGCGCGCCCGACCGGCGTCTTCGTGCCGGCAATCGGCAGCACCAGCGCGGTCGAGGACAAAGCGAGCGCCAGGCCGAGGCCGAGCGCGCCGACCGGGCTCTGCCCCAGCGCGACGAGCGCGCCGGCGATCAATATCCCGCAGCCGATCAGCTCGGCCGCGCCGACCCCGAACACGGTGCCGCGCATCGCCCATAGCCGCTTGAAGGAGAGTTCGAGGCCGATCGAGAAGAGCAGCAGAACGATCCCGAATTCGGCGAACGGCTCGATCGCCTCGGCGTCCGAGATCGTGACAAAGGCGAGCCAGGGCGCGCGGTCGGTGAGTCCGCCGAGCCCCGACGGGCCGAACAGCAGCCCGACCAGGATGAAGCCGATGATCGGCGTGATCCGGAACCGCGCGAACAGCGGGATGACGATCCCCGCCGCGCCGAGAATGACGAGCGCGTTGCCGAACGCCTCCGATTCGATTGCGTGGATCATGCCGAGCTTAGTGCAGCCCCGCCGTCAACTTGTCACCGGATTATCGGCGGATACGGCCTACCACTCGTCCATCGCGGCTTCGAGATTGACGCGGATAGCCTCGAAGAACTGTTCGCTGGTCATCCAGGCCTGGTCCGGGCCGATCAGGATCGCGAGATCCTTCGTCATCTGGCCGTTCTCGACCGTTTCGATGCAGACCCGTTCGAGCGTCTCGGCGAAGCGCGTCACGTCCGGCGTATCGTCGAACTTGCCGCGATAGATGAGACCGCGCGTCCAGGCGAAGATCGAGGCGATCGGGTTGGTCGAGGTCGCCTTGCCCTGCTCGTGCATGCGGTAGTGGCGGGTCACGGTGCCGTGCGCCGCTTCGGCTTCGACCGTCTTGCCGTCCGGAGTCATCAGCACCGAGGTCATCAGGCCGAGCGAGCCGAAGCCCTGGGCGACGGTGTCCGACTGGACGTCGCCGTCGTAATTCTTGCAGGCCCAGACGAACTTGCCCGACCATTTGAGCGCCGATGCGACCATGTCGTCGATCAGGCGATGCTCGTAGGTGATGCCGGCCTCGTCGAACTGTTCCTTGAACTCGGCCTCGAACACCTGCTCGAACAGGTCTTTGAACCGGCCGTCATATTTCTTCATGATGGTGTTCTTCGTCGAGAGATAGACCGGCCAGGCGCGCTGCAGGCCGTAATTCATGCTCGCACGCGCGAAATCGCGGATACTGTCGTCGAGATTGTACATCGCCATGGCGACGCCGGGGGAGGGGAAATTGAACACTTCCTCGTCGATCACCGTCCCGTCTTCGCCTTCGAACACGAGGCGCAGCTTGCCCGGGCCGGGCACGAGCATGTCGGTGGCGCGATACTGGTCGCCGAAGGCGTGGCGGCCGATCACGATCGGATCGGTCCAGCCCGGCACGAGGCGCGGCACATTCTCGATCACGATCGGTTCGCGGAAGACGACGCCGCCCAGTATGTTGCGGATCGTGCCGTTGGGCGATTTCCACATCCGCTTGAGATCGAACTCCTCGACCCGCGCCTCGTCCGGCGTGATCGTCGCGCATTTCACGCCAACGCCGTGCTCCTTGATCGCATTGGCGGCGTCCACGGTGATCCGGTCGTCGGTCTCGTCGCGCTTCTGGATGGACAGGTCGTAATAGTGCAGATCGACATCGAGATAGGGCAGGATCAGGCGTTCGCGTATCCATTCCCAGATAATCCGGGTCATTTCGTCGCCATCGATTTCGATGACGGGATTTTTCACCTTGATCTTCGTTGCCATGCGCAGTGTCGCTTTCCAGATGGGGATTTTCGAGAATTTGGGCCGGTCTAGGGCGCAACGTCCGCGCAATCAACCGGGTGAGGCGCGGAAAATGCAGCGATTGTCACCCCGGATGGCCGACTGTATCAAGCCCGCATGACAGAGCTTCAAAAGCCCCCGGGCGACGACCGCAATGTGCGCTGGCAATGGCCGCCTATCCATCCCGAAGGCTATAAATATCTGGCGATCTCCTCGGCCGCCGCCATCGTCTTCCTCTGGTTCGGATGGGATATCATCGCCTGGCCGATCATCGGCCTGACCATCTGGATCGCGTCCTTTTTCCGGGATCCGGCGCGGGTCACGCCGGCGGACGAGGGGCTGATCATCGCGCCGGCGGACGGGCTGGTCACGCTGATCCGCGACGTTCCCCCGCCGCCCGAAATGGCCGGACCGGACGCGCTGGGCGACGACCTGATGTGCCGCGTCTCGATCTTCATGAGCGTGTTCGACGTCCATATCAATCGCGCCCCGATGGGCGGCACGATCCGCGAGGTCGTTTATATTTCGGGCAAGTTCGTGAACGCCGATCTCGACAAGGCGAGCGAGGATAACGAGCGCCAGCATATCCTGCTGGAGACCCGCGACGGCCAGCGGATCGGCTTCACCCAGATCGCCGGGCTCGTCGCACGCCGCATCGTGCCGTTCGTCAAACCCGGCGACATGGTCGTGGCCGGCCAGCGGATCGGGCTGATCCGCTTCGGCAGCCGGGTCGACGTCTATCTGCCCGCCGGCACCGCGCCGCGTGTGGCGCTCGGCCAGAAGACCGTCGCCGGCGAGACGATCATCGCGAAGATCGGCGACGATGCGCGCGCCTTCGGCGTGACCCAATGAAGCCCCGCCGCCTGAAACGTCCGATGCGCGGCATTCCGGCGCGCGCGATCATTCCCAACGCGATCACCGTGCTGGCATTGTGCATGGGGCTGAGCGCCGTGCGGTTCGCGCTGGCGGGGAAATGGGAAACCGCGCTGACCTTCATCGTGATCGCCGGCGTGCTCGACGGGTTCGACGGCCGCATCGCCCGGCTGCTCAACGGCCAGACGCGGTTCGGCGCCGAGCTCGATTCGCTGTCGGACGTTATCGCCTTCGGCGTCGCGCCGAGCCTCGTCGTCTATCTCTGGTCGCTTGAAACGATGCCGCGCTACGGCTGGATCTTCGCCCTGGCCTTCGCGGCCGCCTGCGCGCTCCGGCTGGCGCGCTTCAACGCCAGCATCGACGAGGACGAACAACCGCACAAATCGGCGGGTTTCCTGACCGGCGTCCCGGCGCCGACCGCCGCCGGGCTGCTGCTGTTCCCGATTTTCCTGTGGCTGGTCACCCACCAGCCCCTGTTCCGCGATTTCTACGTTGTGGCGCCCTGGTCCGCGCTGGTCGCCTTTCTGATGGTCTCGAACGTCGCGACCTTCAGCTGGTCCTCGATCCGCCTGAAGCGGGGCATGCGGTTCGGCGCGCTGGCCGGCATAGCGGGCATGATCGCGGCGATCGTCACCATACCCTGGATCGCCTTTTCGGCGCTCGCCGTCGCCTATCTGATCAGCATTCCGTTCAGCATGGCGAGCTACGCGAAGGTCAGGCAGCGGCGCGGGCGGACCGGACCGGACGAACCGTCGCCGGACGCGGCATAGCAGTCCGCGCCGGACGGGCGCGGGCCGGGCGCAGGTCCCGCATTCCGGACGTCGCCGGCGCGCCGCGCAGCGCATCCGCGATCGCCGCCCAATTCTGCTGGAGCGTCAGGACGATCACCGCCAGCGGAGCGACAAGCGCGAAAACGAAAAATACGGTGGCGGCAATCTCGATCATGTCCAGCTCCTCAAACGCCCGAATTCCATCGCCATCATCACGTTTCCGCTCGGCGTGACGATCAGTCCCGATCGGGGATGTTCGCCTTGTGTTCCAGCTTCTATGTTCCGGAATTGTTCTCGTCAAGTGCGGGGTTGCATTTTTCTGCCGCACCGCCTATCTGCGCGCTATTCCACATGGAAGGCGCACATACCGGTGTCGGAGCCGTGGCTCTGATTCTTGCTTTCCAGAGGTATAACCGGAAGGAGAAAGACTATGACGGACATTTCCGTCACCATGCAGCAATTGCTCGAGGTCGGGGCGCATTTCGGCCACCAGACCCATCGCTGGAACCCGAAGATGAAGCCGTATATTTTCGGCGATCGCAACGGGGTTCACATCATCGACCTGTCGCAGACCGTGCCGCTGTTCCAGCGGGCGCTCGATTTCGTCGGCCAGTCGGTCGCGTCGGGTGGCAAGATCCTGTTCGTCGGCACCAAGCGCCAGGCGCAGCAGCCGATCGCGGACGCGGCGCGCTCGTGCGGCCAGCATTTCGTCAACCATCGCTGGCTCGGCGGCATGCTGACCAACTGGAAGACGATCTCCAACTCGATCAAGCGCCTCAAGAGTCTCGAGGAGCAGCTTTCGGGCGACGCGTCGGGCTTCACCAAGAAGGAAGTGCTGCAGCTGACGCGCGAGCGCGACAAGCTCGAGCTTTCGCTCGGCGGCATCCGCGACATGGGCGGCCTGCCGGACGTGATGTTCATCATCGACGCCAACAAGGAAGACCTGGCGATCAAGGAAGCCAATGTTCTGGGCATTCCGGTCGTCGCGATCCTGGACTCGAACGTCAGCCCGGACGGCATCGCCTTCCCGGTTCCGGCCAATGACGATGCGGCGCGCGCCATCCGGCTCTACTGCGAAGCGGTTGCCGCGGCGGCGGGCGCGGGTTCGCAGGCGGCGGCCGCCGCTTCGGGCGAGGATATCGGCGCCGCGGTCGAACCGCCCGCCGAACCGGCGATCGCCGAGGGATAGGCGTCGCGACCGACACGAAAGACCATCGCGCGCCGGGTCCGCAGCCCGGCGCGTCGATAAACGGAAATTGCAATAGATGAGGACGGACAGATGGCCGAATTTTCTGCCAAGGACGTGAAGGAACTGCGCGAGCGCACGGGCGCCGGCATGATGGATTCGAAAAAGGCGCTGCAGGAAAATGGCGGCGACATGGAAGCGGCCGTCGACTGGCTGCGCACCAAGGGCCTCGCGGCCGCCGCCAAGAAGGCCGGCCGCACGGCCGCCGAGGGCCTGGTCGGCGTCGCCGTATCGGGCACGACCGGCGCGGCCGTCGAGGTCAATTCGGAAACCGATTTCGTCGCCAAGAACGGCCAGTTCCAGGATTTCGTCGGCAAGGTCACCGAAATCGCGCTCGGCGTCGATGCCGATCTCGATGCGCTCAAGGCCGCCGACTATCCGGGCGGCGGCACGGTCGAGGAGAAGCTGACCGCGAACATCGCGACGATCGGGGAAAATCAGAGCCTGCGCCGCGTCGGCAGGATCGGCGTCGATCAGGGCGTCGTCGTCCCCTATGTCCACAACGCCGCGGCGCCCGGCATGGGCAAGATCGGCGTGCTCGTCGCGCTCGAGAGCGAAGCGGGCGCCGATATGCTCGAACCGCTCGGCAAGCAGCTCGCCATGCACATCGCCGCGGCCTCGCCGATGGCGCTGACCGGCGCCGATCTCGATCCGGACACGATCGAGCGCGAACGCGCGATCGCCAAGGAAAAGGCCGCGGAATCCGGCAAGCCCGACAATATCGTCGAGAAGATGGTCGAAGGCTCGATCGCGAAATACCGCAAGGAAAACGCGCTGATGAGCCAGATCTTCGTCATGGACAACAAGACCAAGATCGAAGACGTCGTCGCCCAGGCGGCCAAGGACGCCGGAACCGGGATCGTGCTCAAGGATTTCATCCGCTTCCAGCTCGGCGAAGGCATCGAGAAGAAGGAAGAGAATTTCGCCGAGGAAGTGGCCGCGGCGGTCGGCGCCTAGCCCGGTTCCGCTCATCCACACCATGGCAATCAAATGCTTGGCAGCGGCGCGCACCCCCACTAGGGTGCGCGCCGTTACCATGTCACCCTTTTGAAAGACCGGTCCGGCGATGTCCCGCCCGCACTATAACCGCATCCTCCTCAAATTGTCCGGCGAAGCGCTGATGGGCGACGGCCAGTTCGGCATCGACCCGGAAACCACCGCGCGGCTCGCGCGCGAGGTCGCCGCGGCGAAGGAAGCGGGTCACGAACTCTGCCTCGTCGTCGGCGGCGGCAACATCTTCCGCGGGCTCGCCGCGGCCGCCAAGGGCTTCGACCGGACGAGCGCCGACTATATGGGGATGCTCGCCACGGTGATGAACGCGCTTGCCGTCCAGAACGCGCTCGAACAGATCGGCCAGGACACGCGCGTCCTCTCGGCGATCCCGATGGACACGGTCTGCGAGCCCTATATCCGCCGCCGCGCGATGCGGCACATGGAGCGCGGCCGGATCGTCATCTTCGCGGCCGGCACCGGCAACCCCTATTTCACGACCGACACTGCCGCCGCGCTGCGCGCCGCCGAAATGGGCTGCGACGCGCTGTTCAAGGGCACCAGCGTCGACGGCGTCTACGATGCCGATCCCAAGCAGGTCGAGGGCGCGAAGCGCTACGACACGCTGAGTTTCAACCGCGTCCTGTCCGACAATCTGAAGGTCATGGACGCGGCGGCCGTGGCGCTGTGCCGCGACAACGACATACCGATCGTCGTGTTCAACATCCGCGAGAAGGGCAATCTCGCCAACGTCCTGTCGGGCGAGGGGATCGCGACGACCGTACAACAAGAAGGAGAAGCCTGATGGCGCAATATGACAAGGGCGATCTGGAGCGGCGGATGAACGGCGCCATCGAATCGCTGCGCGGCGATCTGGGCGGCCTCAGGACCGGCCGTGCCTCGGCGTCGCTGCTCGATCCGGTGCAGGTCGAGGTCTATGGCAGCAACATGCCGCTCAACCAGGTGGCAACGGTGAACGCGCCGGAACCGCGCATGCTGACCGTGCAGGTGTGGGACGGCTCGAACGTCCAGCCCGTCGAAAAGGCGATCCGCGCAGCCGGGCTCGGCCTCAACCCGCAGCTCGACGGGACGACGATCCGGCTGCCGATCCCCGACCTGACCGAGGAACGCCGCAAGGAGCTGGCCAAGCTCGCCGGCCAATATGCGGAAAAGGCGAAGATCGCGGTCCGCAACGTCCGGCGCGACGGGATGGATGCGCTCAAGGCCGACGAGAACAAGAAGGAAATCGGCGAGGACGAGAAGAAGCGGTCCGAGGCCGATGTCCAGAAGCTGACCGACGACAAGATCGCCGAGATCGACAAGATCGCCAGCGAGAAAGAATCGGAAATTCTCGAACTGTGACCGCCGAACCGGCCCGATCCGTGGATGACGCGGCGGCCGGGACTGGCAGCGGCCCGGCGGTCCCGCGTCACGTCGCCATCATCATGGACGGCAACGGCCGCTGGGCGCAGCGGCGCGGCCTGCCGCGGATCGCCGGCCACCGCAAGGGCATCGAAGCCGCGCGTTCGGTCGTCAAGGCGGCCGGGGCGCTCGGCATCGAGGTGCTGACCCTCTACGCCTTTTCGTCGGAAAACTGGAACCGGCCGGCGTCCGAGATCGCCGATCTCATGGACCTGCTGCGCCGCTTCATCCGCAAGGAGCTGGAAGCGCTGGCGGGGGAGGGCATCCGCATCCGGGTGATCGGCGACTATCACGCCTTCGAAAGCGATGTCGTCGCGCTGATCGACAGCGCGATCGCGCGGACCGCCGGCAACGACAGGGCGACGCTCGTCGTCGCGCTCAACTATGGCTCGCAGTTCGAGATCACCGACGCGGTCCGCCGGATCGCCGGGGATGTGCGGGACGGCCGGCTGGACGTGGACGAGATTTCCAACGAGACGATCGAGGACCGGCTGAGCACGCGCGGACTGCCGCCGCTAGACCTGCTGATCCGGACGTCGGGCGAAAAACGCCTGTCCAACTTCCTGCTCTGGCAGTCGGCCTATGCCGAGCTGCTGTTCACCGACACGCTCTGGCCGGATTTCGGCGAGGAGGATCTCGGCCGGGCGGTTCGGGACTTTGCGCGGCGCGACCGGCGCTACGGTGGACTATGACCGAAGCCGCGGCCCCGAGCAGGTTTCGAAATCTCTGGAAACGCACGGCGACCGGTCTCGTCCTGGCCGCCGTCGCGCTCGGCGCGCTGTTCGCCGGGCAATGGCCGTTCTGGCTGCTGGTGACCGCCCTGGCGGCGGCGATGATCTACGAATGGGGCGGGCTGATGAAGGAGCCGCGCCGCAAAACGCTCTCGGTTACCATTGTGCTGATCCTGCTGATGGTGCTGTTCAGCCCCGCCTACGCGCCGATCGACCAGGCGGATATCGTCACCGCGGCCGCGGTCGGCATCGTCGTCGGTTTGGCCTTCTGGAGCGCCCGTCTGGCCGGCGGGTTCCTCTATATCGGCCTCGCTTCGATCGCGATCATCTTCCTGCGCGAACAGGGCGGCCTCGTTCTCGCCCTCTGGACGCTCGCCATGGTCTGGGCGACCGATATCGGCGCCTATTTCTCCGGCAAGACGATCGGCGGGCCGAAGCTCGCGCCGCAGTTCAGCCCCAACAAGACCTGGGCCGGCCTGATCGGCGGCATCGCCTGCGCTGCGCTGGTCAGCGCCGGCTTCGCGCTGCAAAGCGAGTTGCCGCTCCTGATCGTGCCGCTCGGCGCGCTGTTCGCGGTCGTCGCCCAGCTCGGCGACCTGTATGAAAGCTGGCTCAAGCGGCGCGCGGACGTGAAAGACAGTTCGAACCTGTTTCCCGGCCATGGCGGGGCGCTGGACCGCCTCGACGGCCTCCTGCCGGTCGCCATCGGCGTCGCGGGCCTCAGCGCGGCGGGATGGTTGTGATGGCGACGCGCAAGCGCCTCTCGATCCTCGGCGCCACCGGCTCGGTCGGCCAGTCGACGCTCGACCTGGTGAACCGCAATCCCGACGATTTCGACGTCGTCGCGCTCACCGCGCACCGCGATGTCGAGGGCCTCGCCAGGGCGGCGCGGGAGAGCGGCGCGAACATCGCCGTGATCGCCGATCCCGAATGCGCCGGCACGTTGGCCGATGCCCTTGCCGGGAGCGGTATCGCGACCGCCGCCGGCGCGGACGCGATATGCGAGGCCGCGGCGATGGACGCCGATCTCGTGATGGCCGCGATTGTCGGCGCGGCCGGTATTCCGTCGGTCATGGCCGCGATCGAGGCCGGGACGACGGTCGGGCTGGCGAACAAGGAATCGCTGGTATCGGCCGGATCGCTGATGCTGGAAGCGGCGCGCACGCGCGGAGTCACGATCCTGCCCGTGGATTCGGAGCATAATGCGATCTTCCAGTGCTTCGACCATCAGCGCCCGTCGGGCATCGCCAGCATCATCCTCACCGCGTCGGGCGGCCCGTTCCGCGAATGGTCGCGCGAGGACATGCGCGACGTGACGCCCGAGCGCGCGGTCCAGCATCCCAACTGGTCGATGGGCGCGAAGATTTCGGTCGATTCGGCGACGCTGATGAACAAGGGGCTGGAGCTGATCGAGGCGCGCTACCTGTTCGATCTGCCGCCCGACAACTGCCGGATCATCGTCCACCCGCAATCGGTCATCCATTCGCTGGTCGAATATCGCGACGGATCGGTCCTGGCGCAGCTCGGCGCGCCGGACATGCGCATCCCGATCGCCTACACCCTGGCCTGGCCGGAACGGATGGACACGCCCTGCGAACGGCTGAGCCTGGGAGAGATCGGCAAGCTCGACTTCGAGGAACCCGATCCGGTGCGCTTCCCGGCGATCGCGCTGGCCCGTTCCGCGATGGAGGCGGGCGGCGCGCGCCCGGCGATCCTCAATGCCGCGAACGAGGAGGCGGTCGCCGCGTTCCTGGCCGGCCGCATCGGCTTTCTCGATATCACGGCAATTGTCGGGAACGTGCTGGACGGCTATGCACCGGACGCGCCGGAGAGCCTGGACGATGTCTTCGCGATCGACGAGGCGGCGCGCGCGCAGGCGCAGCAGCAGATGGAACGCTATTCCGCATGATCGAAAGCCCCGGCATTCTCTACTCCATCGGTGCCTTCCTGCTGGTCATCGGCCCGCTCGTCTTCGTCCACGAGATGGGCCATTATCTGGTGGCCCGCTGGTTCGGCACGAAAGTCGAGAAGTTCTCGATCGGGTTCGGCCGCGAGATCGCCGGCTGGACCGACAGGCGCGGGACCCGCTGGAAGATCGGCTGGCTGCCGCTCGGTGGCTATGTCCAGTTCGCCGGCGACCTGAACGCCGCGAGCCAGCCCGATCCCAACATGAACGGACTGCCGGATGCCGACCGGGCGGAACTCTTCCAGTTCAAGCCCTTGGGCCAGCGTTTCCTGATCATCCTCGCTGGCCCGATGATCAACTTCCTGTTCGCGATCATCCTCTTCATGGGTATTTTCGCCACTTACGGGCAGGCGCAGAACGCGCCCGTCATCTCCGCGATCATGGAGGATTCGGTCGCCGACGCGGCCGGGTTCGAGCTCGGCGACGAGATCGTCGCGGTCGACGGCCGCGCCATCGACCGGTTCGACGAGCTAGCCGATATCGTCCGCCTGCGCCCGGGCCAGGAAATGCGGTTCGATATCGTCCGCGGCGGCGAGGATCTGTCGATCACTGCCGTAACCGGCGACGTCACGATCACCGACCGGTTCGGCAACGAGGCCCGGATCGGGCAGCTCGGCGTCCAGTCCGACGTGCTCGAGATGGAAGCCTTGGGGGCGCTGGAGCTGCCGGGCGCGGCGATCGACCAAACCGTGTCGAGTCTGGAGATGATCACGGTCGGCCTCGGCCAGATCATTTCCGGGCGGCGGTCGGTCGAGGAACTGGGCGGGCCGCTGCGCATCGCGCAATTCTCGGGCCAGACCGCGAGTCTCGGCCTGTACGCTTTTTTATTCTTCATGGCGGCGATCTCGATTAATCTGGGATTCATCAACCTGTTGCCAATCCCGATGCTCGACGGGGGTCACCTGGTGTTCTATGCGGCCGAGGCTGTCCGCAGGAGGCCGATAAAGCCAGAGGCACAAGAATGGGCTTTCCGCATGGGTCTTGCCGTCTTGCTGAGTTTCATGTTGATGGTGACGGTGATCGATCTGGGATCGTTCGGTGTCTGGGAGCGACTGAGCGGCTTGATCGGCTGACTTCTATGGGGCAGGGCGGGAATTCTCCTACCGGAATAAGATAATAAGGGCGGTTTGCGTGCATCTGAGTAACCGAAGAATTTCGAAGCGGGCGCGGCTTTCTGGGCTGATGCTGGGTACCATGCTGGGCGGCTTCGCGGTGCCGGCCCTCGCGCAACCGGCACCGCCGTCGCCGCCCCCGGCGCCCGCCCAGGGCCCCGTCCCGCAGTTCGACACCGGCGCCCAGGCCGTCGATACCGCCAGCCAGCTGCCCGAGGGGCAGGTCATCCGGGCGGTCCTCGTCGAGGGATCGCAGCGGATCGAACCCGATACCGTGCGGTCCTATGTCCAGCTCCGCCCCGGCGCGACCTATACGCGCGAGGATCTCGACGAGGCGCTGCGCGACCTGTTCGAGACCGAGCTGTTCGCCGATGTCGAGATTCGCGACAATCAGGGCGAGCTGACGATCGTCGTGCAGGAAAACCCGGTCATCAACCGCATCCTGCTCGAGGGCAACCGCCGCCTCGACGACGACGATATCCGCGGCGAGATCCGGCTCGCGCCGCGCCAGATCTTCACCCGTTCGCGCGCCCGCGCCGACGTCGCGCGGATCATCGAGCTCTATCGCCGCCGCGGCCGCTTCGCCGCCTCGGTCGAACCGCAGATGGTCGAGCTCGATCAGAACCGCGTCGATATCGTGTTCGAGATCAGCGAGGGCCCGCGCTCGCGAGTCCAGCAGATCAACGTCATCGGCAACGAGGTGTTCTCGGACAGCGACCTGCGCTCGGAGATGGCGACCAAACAGTCGCGCTTCTTCCGCTTCTTCTCGTCGAGCGACACGTTCGATCCCGATCGCCTCGCCTTCGACCAGCAGCGCCTCCGCCAATTCTACCTGACCGAAGGCTATGCCGACTTCCGCGTGATATCGGCGGTCGCCGAGCTGACGCCCGACCGGCGCGATTTCATCATCACCTATGTGGTGGAAGAGGGCGAGCGCTACCGCTTCGGCGAGCTCGAACTCGACAGCGACCTGCGCGATTTCAGCTCGGAACGCTTCGCCGGCTTCATCCCGATGCAGACCGGCGACTGGTACAACGCCCAGCAGATCGAGGACACGATCGACCGCCTCAACGAGACGGCGGGCCTGCTCGGCTATGCGTTCGCCGAGGCGCGGCCGGAATTCAACATCAACCGCGACGACCGCACGATGGACGTCCGCTTCCGGATCGAAGAGACGCCGCGCGTCTATATCGAGCGGATCGACATCAACGGCAACACGCTGACCCGCGACAAGGTGATCCGGCGCGAGTTCCGGCTGCAGGAGGGCGACGCCTTCAACAGCTTCCTCGTCCGCCGGTCGCAGAGCCGCATCCAGTCGCTCGGCTTCTTCCAGGAGAATTTCGAGATCGAGCAGTCGCCCGGCTCGGCGCCCGACCGGATCGTGCTGACCGCCAATGTCGAGGAAAACCCGACCGGCGAGCTGCAGGTGTCCGCCGGTTTCTCGAGCCTCGAACGGTTCATCCTCAATTTCTCGGTGCGCCAGCGCAACTTCCTCGGCAAGGGCCAGGAGCTGCGCGCCGGCGTCAACTGGTCGAGCTTCTCCAACTCGATCGAGCTCGGCTTCACCGAACCCTATCTGTTCGACCGCAACATCGCGGTCGGCGTCGACCTGTTCCGCCGCGATTTCGATTCGTTCAACTTCATCGGCAACGACCGCAACACGACCTACGAACAGGTCAGCACCGGCTTCCAGGTCCGCGCCGGCGTGCCGCTGACCGAGTACTGGACGCTCGCGCTGCGCTACGGGCTGAGCCAGGAAGACATCACGCTCGATCGCAACACCTTCTTCATCAATGACGAGTGCAGCCCGCTGCTCGCCGGCCGCTTCCTCTGCGACACCATCGGCGAACGGATCATCTCGAGCATCGGCTATTCGCTGGTCTACAACAATCTCGACAATAATGTCCGCCCGTCGAGCGGCCGCCGGATCATCCTCAGCCAGGATTTCGCGGGCCTGCTCGGCGATGTCCGCTATCTGCGCACGCGGATCGACGCCGACCAGTATTTCAACATCGGATCGGGCTTCATCTTCGGGCTCAGCGCCGAGGCCGGCTATATCCAGTCGTTCGAAAACCGGGGCGGCGCGGGGGTCGACGACGTCCGGCTGACCGACCGCTTCTTCCTCGGCGAGCCGCAGATTCGCGGCTTCGACATTCGCGGCGTCGGACCGCGCGTCCAGCGCTTTTCCTACGAGCCGGGCACGAACAACCTGATCACCGAAGAGCGGTTCGTGACCGATGACGCGATCGGCGGCCGGGCCTATTATCTGGCGCGCGCCGAGCTCGAAATCCCGCTCGGCTCGGGCGCCCGCGAGCTCGGCTTCCGGCCTTCGATCTTCGTCGATGCCGGCGCCGTATTCGGCGTAACGGATCCGGTGCTGCAAACCTTCCCGTGCCTCGATGCCAACGGCAACGAAGTCGGCCGGACGCCATGTACCGGCGATGCGATCCCGGGCCCGATCATCACGCGCCTGCTCGACAATACCGGCAACCCGCTGTTCATCGCGCCCGATGGCACGCTCACGCCGGACGCGGTGACCGACGGCACGAACAATCCGGAAGCCAACCGCACAATCGCACCGTTCCTCGAACGCTTCGTCGGCGATTCGCCGTCGCCGCGCGTTACGATCGGTGCGGGTGTATCCTGGAACTCGCCATTCGGGCCGTTCCGTATCGACCTCGCCTACGCCCTGCTCCAGGAGGAAGGCGACGAGGACAAAATCTTCTCATTCAACATAGGAACCCAATTCTGATGTTTTCAAAAACCAAAACCCTATTCGCAGGGCTGCTGCTCGCGCTTCCGATGGTCGCCGCGACTCCGGCCCACGCCCAGGCCCGCGGCGTCGGCGTCGTGAGCGTCGATGCGGCGATCCAGCAGACGACCGCCTATCAGGCCGCCGCGACGCAGATCCAGAGCACCTATGCCGCGCAGATCCAGCAGGCCCAGACGCGGGCGACCGCGCTCGAGGCCGAGCTGCGCCCGCTGCAGCAGGCCGCACAGGCTGCCCAGCAGGCCAACCCCGAGACCGCCGGTCCCTCCATCGAGGCGTTCAACACCCGCCAACAGGCCGCGCAGCAGGAGCTGGCGACGATCCGCCGGCCGGTGCTCCTCGCGACGCAATATGTCCGCGAACAGATCGCGGTGCATTTCAACGAGGCACTGACGGCTGCGATGTCGGCGAGCAACGTCGATCTCGTGCTCGAGCCGAACGCGGTCGCGACGCTCGCGCCGAACTCGACGGCCAATATCACCTCGGCCGTGACGACCCAGCTCAACACCCGGGTGCCGAGCGTGCAGGCGATCCCGCCGGCAGGCTGGAACCCCGGCGACACGCTGCGCGCCGCACAACAGGCCGCGCAGCCGGCTCCGAGCCAGCCCGAAGGCCGGTGAGCGAGACCAAATCGCAGGACATGGCCGCCATCGGCCCGCTTGACGTCAAGCGGGTGATGGCGGCCATTCCGCACCGCTATCCGTTTCTCCTCGTCGACCGGGTCGAACAGATCGTCCCGGGCGAATCGATCACCGCGATCAAGGCCGTGTCGATGAACGAGGAATATTTCCAGGGCCATTTCCCGGGCCGGCCGATCATGCCCGGCGTGCTGATCGTCGAGGCGCTCGCCCAGGCCGCCGCGATCATGGCGGTCGAGGAACTGGACCTGCTCGAAAGCGGCAAGCTCGTCTATTTCATGGCGATCGACGGCGCCAAGTTCCGCGCGCCCGTCGAGCCGGGCTGCCTGCTGACCCTCAAGGTCGAATATGCGAAGAAACGGTTTCCCGTCTGCAAGTTCAGCGGCAAGGCCTATGTCGGCGACACACTCGCCGCCGAAGCCGATTTCACAGCGATGATCGCCGATCCGCCTGAAGACTGAGCGGATCGCTCACGAACAACGGCCATATCATTATGACCGTCATTGCGAGGATCGCAGCGACGACGCAATGACGAATCCTTGTCTCGGGGGATGAGCGCCGCCAAGTTCGGGGCGACGGATCTGAGCTGTTCCGGAAGGAGAAAACCCCTAAACGCGCGCCCAGCGCCCGTCGCGCTGCGCCACCCCGAAAACCTCCGCGACGATCGCGTCGGACAGCGTGGCGGACGGTACGCCGTCGGCCACGATGCGCCCCGTGTCGATCACGATCGCCCGGTCGCCATGCTGGCGCGCCAGGTCGATGTCGTGGATCGAGAGGATCACCGCCGCGCCGTTCGCGGCCTCGGAGCGCAGCCGCGCCAGTATCGCCAGCTGCCATTGCGGGTCGAGATTGGCGCAGGGCTCGTCGAGCAGCACGGCGCCCGCCTGCGGCGCGAGCGCCCGGGCGATCATCACGCGCGAACGCTCGCCGGTCGACAGATGGTCGAGCCGGCGCTCGGCGAGGGCGGACGCTTCCAGCGAGGCCAGCGCCGCATCCGCCCGGTCGCCATGCGCTGTTCCGGGCAGGCCGAGCGCGATATAGTCGCGCGCCCTGAGCGGCCAGCGCACTTCGCGCGACGCGCCGAGAAAGGCCAGGTGGCGGATTCGCTGAGCCGGGGAGAGCGTCGCGATCGCATCGCCGTCGACGCGGATATCGCCCATCGTCCCGGAAAGACCCGCCAGCGCGTGCAGCAGGCTGGTCTTGCCCGCGCCGTTGGGGCCCACCAGCATCGTCACCGTCCCGCCCTCGAAGGCGAGGTCGCAGGGTTCGAGCCGGCCCGCGATCGCGGCGCCCGAGGCGATCAGCCGCGCGCTCATGGCCGCGCGCTCCAGCGCATATGCGCGACCAGCCAGAGGAAGAAGGGCGCGCCGAGCAGCGCGGTCAGCACGCCGATCGGCACCGAGCGGTCGGGCGGCGCGAAGCGGACCGCGATGTCGGCGGCGAGCAGCAGGGCGGCGCCGATCAGCGCGGCAGGCAGGACGGCCCGGCCCGGATGGCCGGCGGTCAGCTTGCGCGCGATGACCGGCCCGACCAGGCCGATAAAGCCGACCGCACCGCACACGGACACCGCCGCGCCGACGCCGATCGCGGTCGCGACGATGATATTGCGCCGGAGCGCGGCGACGTCATGGCCCATCGCCTCGGCGACATCCTCGCCGAGCGCCAACCGGTCGAGCGCCGGCGTGCAGCGCGCGAAATAGGCGATCGCGGCGAGCGCCGGCACCGCGGCGAAGGCGAGCTGGGGCAGGCTGCGGTCGACCAGCGATCCCATGAGCCAGGCATAGGCGTCGTAAAAGGCGAAAGGCGAGGGCGCGAGCGCCAGCGCCAGCGCCGTTCCCGATCCGGTGATCGCGCTGATCGCGATCCCGGCCAGCAGCAGGGTCGCGGTTTCGGCGCGCGGCCCGGCGAGCATCAGCAGCAGCGCGAGCGCGACGCCGGCGCCCGCCACGCCGCCGATCGCGACCCCGAACGGGCTCGCGAAGCCGATCAGATAGGCGGTGATCACCGCACCGAACGCCGCGCCGCCGGTCGCGCCGGTAATGTCGGGCGAGGCGAGGGGGTTGGCGAACAGCGCCTGGATCGCCGCGCCGCTCGCGCCGAGCACCGCGCCGTAGACCAGCGCCAGCAGCGCGCGCGGCAGCCGGAGTTCGGCGACCACGATCCAGGCGAGATCGGGATCGGTCGCGAACAGCTCCGGCAGCGCGTACAGCGGCACCGTCAGCGACGCGATGGTCAGGCCGAGCACGAGCAGGGCGAACAGGATGTAAAAACCGGCCCTCATCGGGCGAGTATCCGTCGCAGCCTTCGGATTTCGGGCAGCATCGACGGCCCGGCGCAGGTCCAGCGGCGGCCGTCGGTATCGACGATGCGCGTCGCCGACGCATCGGCGACGAACCGGAAGCCCGGCCAATATTGGCCGAGCGACGTCTGGCCGCGGCGATAGTCGCTGCGG
>NZ_JBQLZM010000061.1:0-13377 GCF_052168275.1 Parasphingopyxis sp.
AGCTCCGCTATGCCGCGCCGCCGGACGACGACGGTCGGCACGACCGGCACGCCCAGTTCCCGCGCCAGCGCATCGGGATCGATCTCGAGCCCGTCGCGCGCGGCAAGATCGATCATGTTGAGCGCGACGATGACGGGCAGGCCCAACGCGATCAGCTGCAGCGTGAAACGCAGATGGTTTTCGAGATTGGCGGCGTCGACGACGACGACCAGCGCATCGGGCAGCCGCTCGCCCGCCTGCGCGCCGGTAACCACATCCCGGGTGACTTCCTCGTCGGGGCTCGACGGGTCGAGGCTGTAGGCGCCGGGGAGATCAATGAGCTCGACCGGACGGCCGTCGGAAAGCGCGAGCCGGCCCGCATGCCGCTCGACCGTCACGCCGGGATAATTGCCGATTTTCTGGCGCGCGCCGGTCAGCGCGTTGAACAAGGCGCTCTTGCCGGCATTGGGATTGCCGACGAGCGCGACCAGCGGAATGGCTGTCATGAGACCGGTACTTCGACCTCGATCGCCGATGCATGGGCGCGCCGCACCGCAATCGTCATCCGTCCGACCTTGCAGGCGATGGGATCCCGTCCGAACGGCGCACGATGCAGCGGTTCGACGGTGACGCCCTCGTCAAAGCCCAGTTCGCGCAGCCTTTTGGCGTCGGCGGGCGACAGGGCCGACCAGTTGATTGCGGCGATAAGGGCGGATTGGCGCAGGGGCAGGTCGTCAAGACTCACGAGAATCATCCCATCGAACGGTTAGCTGCGAGTGATTATCAATATCGGAAAGAAAAAGCCAGCGCTCTGTGCCGCTCTCCCGAATCATCGCCCCGGATAGCGCAAACGCCCGAGAAAGCGCGTGAAGCTGAACCGGCGATCGGGATCGCCGCGCAGCTTTTTCTTGAGTTTCTCGAACTGGGCGACATTGCCGAGCCGCCGGTCGAGAAAGGCGACCGTTTCCGTTTCGCCGTCGCTTTCGTCGTCCATCCAGGCCATGATCGTCGAGCCATAGACGCCGGCGAGGATGGCGCGCTTCGTATAATGGTTGAAATCGGTCGCCGTATCGCCGGCCAGCCGCCACATCGCGTCCGCCGACCGCCAGCCGAGCTTGCTGCCCAGCGGAATATTTTGCGGCATGGCGAGGATCGCGATCGCGCGGCGCAGCGCTTCCTTGTGCGGACGGGCGATATCCAGCCGTTTGAGGATCGCTGCGCGGATCCGCCTGTGTACTGGCATTTCCGCCAGTTCCTCGGCGGAAAAGGATGCCGCCATCTGGCCATCGATATAGGCGAACCAAGCGTCGATCATGTCGGTCGCGTCTTCGGGAAAAGCGAGCTTTGCCGCGCCCGGATCGACCCCGGCCTCGCCCGCCGCGCGTTCGACGGCTTCCTCCGTCCATCCGTCGAACGCGGCATGCCCGGCAACGATCGGCGCCAAATGCGCGCGGATTTCGTCCAGGGTCGGATCGTCGGGAAGCGGAGCGGCCATGCGCCTGTATATAGACGGCCTGCAAACAAGGCCAAGGCCTGTGCATCGCCTTTCGTGACAGATTCCGGCGCTTTTGCTATCTCTCGCACCAGCGGGCCCAGGACTAGGGTCCGAGACATAGCAGGGGACGCGAAATGGCGAAGTTTTTCGGAAATCTGAATGCCGTGCTGGTCGGAGGACTGGCGGTGCTGATCGTCATCATGTTCGGGCTGCACAGCGCGGTTCTCGGTGAATCAATCTATCCGAACCAGCTGTTCCGCTATCTGCACGTACTGTGCGGTATCATGTGGATCGGCCTGCTCTATTATCTCAATTTCGTGCAGGTGCCGACGATGCCGAGCATGCCGGACGAACTCAAGCCGGCGATATCGGGCCATATCGCACCCAGGGTGCTGTTCTGGTTCCGCTGGGCCGCCGCGTTCACGGTGCTGACCGGCCTGATCGTCGCGCACCTATCCGGCTATCTTGTCGAGGCGCTGACGTTTCAACCCGGTGTCGTGCTGATCGGCATCGGCATGTGGATGGCCCTGATAATGGCGTTCAACGTCTGGTTCATCATCTGGCCGGCGCAGAAGAAGATACTCGGTATCGTCGAGGCGAGCGCCGACGAGAAAGCGGCCGCGGCGCCGCGGGCGCTGATCGCCTCGCGGACCAACACGCTGCTCTCGATCCCCATGCTCTATTGCATGGTCACGCAGAACGCGCTGGGTGTCTGAACATATAGGGGGCGGCGGTTCCGGCCGCCGCCCGTCCGTTGCCGGCCGGGCCCGCTCCTTTAGGCGGCACTAGAAAAGTTTGGGCGTTTGCCACTGGCCGAACCCGCCGCATCCCCTATGTTTCGCCCTGACGACAACCAGGGGACTGTTCCACATGCCAACGCTTTTCGATTCCGTAACGCTCGGCGCCATCGAAGCGCCCAACCGCATCCTGATGGCGCCGCTGACCCGCGGCCGCGCCTCGCCCGGCCATGTCCCCAACGATCTCATGGCGACCTATTATACGCAGCGCGCTTCAGCGGGGCTGATCATCACCGAGGCGACGGGAATAAGCCGGCAGGGCCTTGGCTGGCCCGCCGCGCCCGGCGTCTGGACCGACGCGCAGGTCGAGGGCTGGAAACAGACGACGGCCGGCGTGCACGATGCGGGCGGCCGGATCATCCTGCAGATGTGGCATATGGGCCGGCTCGTCCATCCCGACTATCTGGACGGCGAAGCGCCCGTCTCCGCATCCGCCACCACCGCACCGGGCCATGCCTATACGCCGACCGGCAAGAAGGATTACGAGCAGGCGCGGGCGCTTCGGCTCGACGAGATACCGGGTCTGCTCGACGATTATGCCAGGGCGACCCGCAACGCGCTCGAAGCCGGGTTCGACGGCGTCCAGATCCACGCCGCGAACGGCTATCTGATCGACCAGTTTCTGCGCGACGGTTCGAACCTGCGCGACGACGCCTATGGCGGATCGCCCGATAATCGCACCCGGCTGCTCGCCGAAGTGACCGAGGCGGTTATCCGGGAGGCCGGCGCCGACCGGACCTCCGTGCGCCTGTCGCCCAATGGCGAGACCCAGGGCGTCGACGACAGCGACCCGGCAAGCGTCTTCCCGCTTGCCGCCGAGAAGCTGGACGATCTCGGCATCGCCTTTCTCGAACTGCGCGAGCCCGGCCCGGACGGCACTTTCGGCCGGACGGATGTGCCGAAACTGTCGCCGCTCATCCGCAAGGCGTTCAAGCGTCCGCTGGTGCTGAACTCGGACTATGGCCGCGAGGACGGCGCGGCCGCGCTCGAAGAGGGCATCGCCGACGCGATCAGCTATGGTCGACCCTTCCTCGCCAATCCCGATCTGCCCCGCCGGTTCCGCGAGGACCTGCCGCTCAACGAGAGCAACATGGCAACCTGGTATACGCCGGGACCGGAAGGCTATACCGACTATCCGTTCGCCGAAGAGACCATCGCCGCCGAATAGACGCTATCCGGCGAAACGCTGCGCCAGATCGAACATAGCGATCGCCGCCCTGGCCGCCTCGCCGCCCTTGTCCTTGCGATCGGGCCGGGCGCGGACTTCGGCCTGGTCGCTATTCTCGACGGTCAGGATGCCGTTTCCGATGGCGACGCCATCCATGGTCAGCGCCATCAGGCCGCGCGCGCTTTCGCCGGCGACGATCTCGAAATGATAGGTTTCGCCGCGGATCACGACGCCGATCGCTACGAACGCGTCATAGCGGCCGCTTTCCGCCGCCATCGCGACCGCGCCCGGTATCTCGAGCGCGCCGGGGACGGTGATCACTTTGTGCCCGTGCCCGGCCGCCTCGAGCGCTGCCTTGGCGCCCTCGATCAGCCAGTCATTATACCGCTCGTAAAACCGCGCTTCGACGATCAGGAAATTGGCCATCATTCGCCTCCGACATCGATCGGGCGCTCGCCGACGATCGACAGTCCGTAGGCGTCGAGCCCGACCAGGCTGTGATGGGTATTCGTCAGCAGGATCATCTCATGGACACCGAGTTCGGTGAGGATCTGCGCGCCCACGCCATAATCGCGCAATTCCTCCATGTCCGGCCGCTCCTGCCCGGTCTTGAGCTGGAGCGCCTTGGTAAACGCGCCCTGCATCGTCCGGTTGATGACGACGACGACACCGGCGCCCTCCTCGCCGATAATCTCCATCGAACGGGACAGCATCTGGCCGCGCGCGCCCTCTTCCCCGAACACGTCGGTGAAGGCGGAGAGCGCGTGCATGCGCACCAGGGTCGGCGTGTCCGGATCGACCTTGCCCTTGACGAGTGCGACCTGCTCGGTCCCCGTCGCCTTGTTGTAGAAGGTCATGGCCTTCCAGTCGCCGCCCCAGCGGCTGGTGAACGGCGCCTCGGCTTTCTTCTCGACGAGATGATCGTGCTTGCGGCGATAGGCGATCAGATCCCGGATCGTGCCGATCTTGAGATTGTGCAGCTGGGCGAAGGCGATCAGGTCCGGCATCCGCGCCATCGTCCCGTCCTCGTTCATGATCTCGCAGATCACGCCCGAGGGATTGAGGCCGGCAAGCCGCGATATGTCGACGGCCGCCTCGGTATGGCCGGCGCGCACCAGCACGCCGCCCGGCCGGGCGACGAGCGGGAAGACATGGCCGGGGGTGACGATCTCGTCCTTGCCCTTGGAAGCGTCGATCGCGACGGAGACCGTCCGCGCCCGGTCCGCCGCCGAAATGCCCGTCGTCACTCCGTCGCGCGCCTCGATCGAAACGGTGAAGGCCGTCTCGTGCCGCGTGCCGTTGTGCCGGCTCATCAGGTCCAGCCCGAGTTCCTCGGTCCGCTCCTTGGTCATCGCGAGACAGATCAGTCCGCGGCCATATTTGGCCATGAAGTTGATCGCGTCGGGCGTCGCCATCTGCGCGGGGATGACGAGATCGCCCTCATTCTCGCGATCTTCGTCGTCGACCAGGATGAACATGCGGCCGTTGCGCGCCGCCTCGATAATCTCTTCGGGGCTCGCCAACGCCTCCCCGCCGCCCGTCACCAGATAGCGTTCGAGCTTGAGCAGGGTCTCGGCAGTCGGATTCCAGTCGTCATCGTCGAGCTTGCGCAACGAGTTGGGGTGAAGGCCCGCCGCCTTGGCGAGACCGGCCTTGCTGGCTTCTCCCGACGCCACGAGATTGCGGATGTTTTCGATAAGCGGTGTAGACATGACCGGCGATTAACACACTGCGATGTGATCGACAACTATAGAATCACACAGGGATGTTATTTACTCGTCATCCTCGCCAGGTATCGGGCCAGGATGTCGATTTCGATATTCACCGGCTGTACGGTTTCGATGGCGTCGAACGTCGTGACTTCGGCCGTGTGCGGAATGAGGTTGATCGTGAAATGGCAGCCATCGTCCGTATCGCGCACCTCGTTGACGGTCAGCGAGACGCCGTTGAGCGCGATCGAGCCCTTGGGCGCGATCAGCTTCGCGAGTTCGTCCGGAGCGCGGATCGTCAATGCGGTCGAATCGCCGACCGGTTCGGCCGAGAGGATTTCGCCAATCCCGTCGACATGCCCGGTGACGATATGGCCGCCCATCTCGTCTCCCAATTTGAGCGACCGTTCAAGATTGAGCCGCGCGCCCGCAACCCACTGGCCCGATGCGGTCCGGGACACGGTTTCCGCCGAAACGTCCACCGCGAACCAGTCCCCGCCCTTGTCGACCACCGTCAGGCACACGCCCGAACAGGCGATCGACGCGCCGAGGTCGACGGTCGCCATGTCGTAGCCGCACCGCACTTTCAGGCGCAGGTCGCCGCGCTGCTCGGCCTCGGCGATCGTGCCGATATCGGTGATGATTCCGGTAAACATCAGGCGCGCTCGTAGACCTCCAGCCGATCCTTGCCAAGCGTCCGGCTTTCGAGAAGCCGCCATCGGCCGTGCGCGTCGTCGAGACGGTCGAGCGCGATATCGCCCAGCGCGCTCAACCCAGAACCCATGAGGATCGGGGCACGGTAAAGAACGAGCCGGTCGACAAGGTCGGCCGCGACGAAGGCCGCCGCCGCCCCGGCGCCGCCTTCGACCAGGACATGATCGGTATCGGCCAATCCGGCGATCGCCTCCGGGCTGGCAAGATGCTGCCAGACGGGATTGTCGGCCCGCAGCTGCAGCTTGGCGAAATTGCTGTACTCGCTCGTCAGCACGGCGCGGCCCGGCGTCCGTTCGCCGAGACCGTCGAGCCGGACATTGAGAGTCGGAGCATCGCTCGCCGCGGTTCCCCGACCGACAACGACCATATCGGCCAGCGCGCGCTCGAGATGGGCATGGGCCCGCGCCTCCGGTCCGGTGATCCACTGGCTCGTTCCGTCGGGAAGCGCCACCTGCCCGTCGAGCGAGGTCGCCAGTTTGAGCGTGACGTGCGGACGACCCTTTTCCCGGCGAGCGAAAAATCCCGCCATCGCGCGGCGCGCCTCGCCGGGAAGCACATTTTCCACGACATCGATTCCCGCATTCCGCATTTTTTCGATGCCGGCGCCGTCGGTGCGCGGATCGGGATCGCCGGCGGCGACGACCACCCGGCCGGGCGCCGCTTCGACCAGAAGGTCCGCGCAGGCCGGGCCGCGCCCGCTCGCATGTGCGCAGGGCTCTAGCGTCACATAGACATCGGCGCCCCGCGCATCGACGCGTGCCAGGGCCATAGCTTCGGCATGTGGCCGCCCACCGGGCTGCGTCCAGCCGCGCGAGACGATTCTGCCGTCTCGCACGATCACGCAGCCGACATTGGGGTTGGGAGCCGTACGACCCCGGCCGCGCCAGGAGAGCGCGAGCGCTGCCGCCATGAACCGCCGGTCAGCGGGCGTCAGTTTCGATCTCCAGCGTCAGGCCGTCGATCGCCTCGCCGGGACGGAGCAGATTGCGACGGTTTTCCTCGGTAATCCGGTCCGCCTCGGCCGCGGCCTCGCGATCATATTCGACGCCGCTGCCTTCGGCGAGCTGCTGAAACCGTTGGCGGGAAAGCGCGCGGCGTTCGTTTTCCCGGAGCGCCAGAACGCGCTGCCGCTCGATGATTTCCTCATCGGTCCGGTCCGAACCCCACACCTCCACATAGGTAATGACGGGTTCGGTCGGCAGGATATCGGTTTCGCTGTCGATCGCGAACGTGCCGATTACCACGGTGGGAATCGCGATCGAGAAAATCAGCGCGGCCCAGTTGTGCCGCTCGCGGCGCGCGAAGAACGAGGCGACGTCCTTCACGATTACGCGGGGCTTGGGCGGCAGCATGACCATTGCCTCCAGATAGGCGATCTCCCGGCGCAGCGCCAGAGGCTGCCGCCGCCCGGCCGTTCAGCTTATGCGGAATTCGACGATATGCTGCTGCCAGCTCTCGATCGGGACGCCGTCGCGCGTCGCGGGCTCGAACCGCCAGCGGCGCAGCGCATGGTGCTGCGTCGCTTCGCAAAAGGCCGGATGCGTCGCGTCGACCGGTTCGGCCGCTGTTACCCGGCCGTCGGGCGCGATCCGCACGCGGATCGTGCAACTGCCTTCCAGGTCCTGGCGCAGGAGAATGGACGGGTAACGCGGCTGGAGGGCCGCGAGAGCCGATCGGGTGAAACGAGCGCTCACCATAACCGGGGCGGGCGGCGGCGGGTTGATTGTCGGGTCGGGCGGTCCGATCGGGCGATCCGGCACAAAGGGAGCGTCGTTCACGAGAATTCTGTCGGGATCAGCCAACTGCACGCGCGTTTCGCTCGTCTGCAAAGGCGGCCTGTCGGGTTCCGGCTGTCGCTGCTCGGACAAGGGCTCTGGCGGCCGCTCGGGCTCGACGAAGAAAGTGTCGATGATGTCGCCAGTCTTGTCGATGGGGATCACGCCCGATTTCGCGAGCAAGGCAAACGCGATGGCGGCGCCGTGCAGGCCGATAACGATGGCGAGCCCCGACGGACTGTGGCGCGACTGGCCGAGATAGCCGGATTGATGGGGTATATGTCGTGTCATGATTCCTCTCCCAAGATTATGACATCGACGTAATGTTACACCATATCATTCAGAAAATCCAGCGCGCCAGGGAGCGGCCCTCCCGCGCGCGGCATCATCGAGGGCGGAACGCGCCGGTTATCGGCCGCGCAGCCGCATCAGCCCTTCCTGCGCGGCGCTGGCGACGAGCCGCCCGTCCTGGGTGAAAATCTGCCCGCGATTGAAACCCCGCGCATGGCCCGTCCAGGGCGAGTCGGTCGCATAGAGCAGCCATTCATCCGCGCGGAAATCCTCGTGCAGCCAGAGCGAATGATCGAGACTCGCCATCTGCAGCGGATCGCGCATCCAGCTGATTCCGTGCTTCAGCGTGCTCGTGCCCAGCAGGCTCATGTCCGAGGCATAGGCGAGTATCGCCTGGTGCAGGCGATGATCGTCGCCGATCGGGGCGACGGCGCGGAACCAGGTATAGCTGTAGGGTTCGGACTTTTGCGGCTCGGCCGGATTGCGGCGCTCGACCGGCCGCAGCTCGATCGAACGCTGGCGGAGCATCCGCTTGCGGAACGGCTCGGGAATCAGCGCGATATTCTCGCGCCAGTAATCGGCCTCGCTCTGCAGATCTTCCGGGCCGGGCACGTCGGGCATGGCGAACTGGTGCGCAAGCCCGTCCTCGGGCCGCTGGTAGTTCGCGGCCATGTTGAGGATCGGCTTGCCCCGCTGCAGCGCGATGATCCGCCGCGTCGAAAAGCTGCGCCCGTCCCGGTCGCGTTCGATCCGGTAGATGATCGGGTAATCCTCGTTGCCCGGCCGCATGAAATAGGCGTGCAGCGAATGGGCGAGCATTTCGTCGTCGACCGAATGGTTGGCGGCGACCAGCGCCTGGGCGATCACCTGCCCGCCGAACACCCGGCCGACGCCGCCGGGCAGCCGCGGCCCGCGATAGAGATCGGTGTCGAGCTCTTCGACCGTCAGCAGCTCGCACAGTTTGTCGACCAGCTCTTCGGGCGTCTTCCGGCCCCTGCCGATCGCATCTTCGTCTTTTTCCAATTTGAACCCTTTTCGACTGTCGCGCCGTCTTCGTTCAGCGCCCGGCGCAATTCAAGCCCGTACCTGCCTGCTTTCCGGGAAAGCGCGTCACGGCGTTCCGCTAGCCGTGAAGATCGGCATAGACCGATCCGAGTACGCCGGCCCGGAACGGCGTGATCTCGCTCGGCAGATTCTGCACATAGCCCGACGCGCGCAGATTGTTCGCGCGGTCGACCCAGGCGACGGTGCCCGCCGCCCCGCCCCAGCCGAAGGTACCGATGCCCTCGCCGGCCGCGCCGGGTTCGATCGTCACCCGCCCGCCCGCGCCGAAACCCGATTCATAATACATTCCCGTCTTGTCGACACCGGACGGCAGCAGGTCCGACATGGCAAGCCGCGCGGTCTCGGTCTCCATGATCCGGACATCGCCGAGCGCGCCCTCGCCGAGCAGCATGGTGAGAAAGCGGTCATAATCGCGCGCGCTCGAAACGAGGCCCGCGCCGCCATAGGGATAGCGCGGCGGCAGCGCATAGACCGATCCCCGCGCGGGATCGACCTGGACCACGTCGCCCTCGCGCAACGTGTAGCTCGCCGTCATCCGGTCCTGTTTGTCGGCAGGCACCTGGAAGACGGTGTCGGTCATGCCGAGCGGTGCGAACAGGCGCTGCGCGAGAAACGTGTCGAATGCCAGGCCGGACGCGATCTCGATAATCCGTCCGAGCAGGTCGATCGACACGGAGTAGCTCCATCTGGTTCCCGGATCGGCGATGATCGGCAGGGTCGCCAGCCGGTCGGCGAACTCCGTGAGGCTCGACGGGCGGCGGGCGACGATCTCGGGGTCCTCGTGCATGATCACGCCCGGCTCCAGCCCTAGCCTCTGATATTCGGCCAGCAGCGGCCCGGTCGTGACGATCGTGTATCCGAGGCCCGCCGTGTGCGTCAGCAGGTGCCGGATCGTGATCGGGCCATTCGAAGCCCGCGTGTCGAGGCTGTTCGCCGGATCGGTCAGGACGCGCGGCGCGGCGAAGCCCGGGAGGAAATCGGCGATGTTCTGGTCGAGGCCGATCGCGCCATCCTCGACGAGCATCATCGTCGCGATCCCCGTGACGGGCTTGGTCATCGAATAGATGCGCCAGAGCGTGTTGGCATCGACGGCGGCATCGCTGTCGAGCGCCACCGTGCCATCGGCGAAATAGGTAGGGGCGTCCTGACCGGTTCCCAGCGCGACCAGCGCGCCCGGCACGAAATGCTCGGACACGAAGCGCGGGACGAACGACGCGACGGACGGCCAGGCCGGGGCGCCGTCCAACGCCGCCAGCGCGCGGCCGGGCAGAGCGGAGAGCGCAAGCCCGGCGCCTATCCCTCCCAGAAAATGCCGCCGATCGATCCCGATACCGCCCATCCCGATTTCCCCCTGTTGGTTTTGCTTTGAAACCAGCTTTGCCGGACCGCACGGTTTTGGCAAGCGTCAGAGAATCTATCGCCGGCGCGACAATCGCGCGATCGCCCGCTCCTTGCCGATCAGCGGCAGCAGCGCGGCCATTTCGGGTCCGTGGTCGCGGCCGGTCAGCGCCTGGCGCAGCGGCAGGAACAGAGCCTTGCCCTTGCGCCCCGTCCGCTCTTTCAGCGACGCCGTCAGCGCCTTCCACGGTTCGCCTTCCCAGTCGAGATCGGCCGCGGTCGCAGCGGCCGTATCGAGGAAGGCCGCGCTGTCCGCGTCGAAGGAAACGGTCTCGACCGGTCCCTCGATCACCTGCCACCAATCGTCCACTTCGCCCATATGATGGAGATTGGGCCGGATCGCCTCCCAGGCGCGTTCGTCCATGCCCTCCGGCAATCCGGCCTCGACCGCTTCATAGTCGAACATGTGGACGATCTGCTGGTTGAGCCGCGCCAGCTCCTCCTCGTCGAAACGCGCGGGTGCCCGGCCGAAACGGCCGAAATCGAAATCGTCGAGCAGCGCGCTGTGATCGGTGACCGGAATCACCGGATCGCTGGTCCCGATGCGCGCGAGCAGCGCAACCAGGGCGATCGGCTCGATATGGCGGGCGCGCAGCTCGTCCATCGTCAGCGAGCCGAGCCGCTTCGAGAGCTTGCCCTCGCTGCCGACGAGCAGCGCCTCGTGCGCGAAGGCAGGCGCCTCCGCGCCCATCGCGGCGAACATCTGCAGCTGCAGGCCGGTATTCGTGACATGATCCTCGCCGCGCACGACATAGGTGACGCCCATCTCCGCATCGTCGACGGCGCTCGGCAGCATGTAGAGCCAGCTGCCGTCCTCCCGCCGGATCACCGGATCGGAGAGCAGCGCGGGATCGAAATGCTGCGGCCCGCGGATAAGGTCGTCCCATTCTATGGGCGCGTCGTGATCGAGCTTGAAACGCCAATGCGGTGTGCGGCCCTCGGCCTCGAAACCGGCGATCTGCGCGTCCGTCAGTTCGAGTGCGGCGCGGTCGTAGAGCGGCGGCCTGCCGCGCCCGAGCAGGATCTTGCGCTTGAGCTCCAGCTCCCGCGCGGTCTCGTAACAGGGATAGACGCGGCCGGCGGCGCGCAGCTTGTCGAAGGCGGCGTCGTACAGCGCGAACCGTTCGGACTGGCGGAATTCCTCGTGCGGATGCAGCCCGAGCCAAGCGAGGTCGGCGTGTATCGCATCGGCATAGTCCGCGCGCGACCGCTCTGCGTCGGTATCGTCGAGCCGCAGCAGGAACCGTCCGTCGTTCTGCGCCGCATAGAGCCAGTTGTGCAGCGCCGTGCGGATATTGCCGACATGGAGACGGCCCGTGGGAGAGGGGGCGAAGCGGGTTACGACCGACATGGTTCAGACCGTCCGGAAGGCGTTGGTGATCGGATAGCGGCGGTCGCGGCCGAAATTGCGGACGCCGATCTTGACGCCCGGCGGCGCCTGGCGGCGCTTATATTCCGCGATGTAGAGCAGCCGCTCGATCCGCGCGACGGTATCTCGGTCATAACCGCGTTCGACCAGCATATCGATGCCGACTTCCTCCTCGACCAGCCCCTTGAGGATCGGATCGAGAATCTCGTAGGGCGGCAGCGAATCGCTGTCCTTCTGGTCGGGGCGCAGCTCGGCCGAGGGCGGCTTGGTGATGACGGTTGCGGGCATCACCGGCCCCTCCGGACCCATCGCGAGGCTCGGGCGCGTTTCGTTGCGGAATCGCGACAGTTCGAACACGGTCGTCTTGTAGGCGTCCTTCAGCACCGAATAGCCGCCCGCCATATCGCCATAGATGGTGGCGTAGCCGACCGCCATTTCGGACTTGTTGCCGGTCGTGAGCAGCATGTGGCCGAACTTGTTGGAGAGCGCCATCAAGGTCACGCCGCGGATGCGGGACTGGATATTCTCCTCGGTGATGTCGACCTCGGCATCGGCGAAACTGTCGGCGAGCATGGCATCGAAGCCTTCGACCGCGGGCATGATCGGGATCGTGTCGAGCTTGCAGCCGAGCAGCCGCGCGCAGCCGGCGGCATCGTCGAGACTCTCCTGGCTCGTGAAGCGCGAGGGCATCATCACGCACCAGACCCGGTCCGCGCCGAGCGCATCGACCGCGACCGCGGCGGAGAGCGCGCTGTCGATCCCGCCGGACAGGCCGAGCACGACGCCCGGGAACCGGTTCCGGTTCACATAATCGCGCAGGCCGACGAGCATCGCGTGATAGATATCGGCCGGGTGCGCATCGAGTCGGTGCTGGGGGCCGTCGGTGCACGCCCAGCCATCGGCTTGCTGCTCCCAAACCGTCGTCGCGATCTCCTCTTCCCAGTCGGCGAACTGCCAGGCGATCTCGCCGTCGCGGTTGAGGATGAAGGAGGATCCGTCGAACACGATCTCGTCCTGCCCGCCGACCCGGTTGAGATAGGCGAGCGGCAGGCCGGTATCGGCGACGCGGCCGCGCGCGAGCGCGAGCCTGATATCGTCCTTCTCCACCTCGTACGGGCTGCCGTTGGGCACGATGAACAGTTCGGCGCCGCGCGACGCGAGATGCGCGCAGACGCCGTCGACCCAGATATCCTCGCAGATCGGCACGCCGATCTTCACCCCGCGGAAATCGATCGGTTCTGGCAGCGGGCCGGGTTTGAACAGGCGGAGTTCGTCGAACGTCCCGTAATTAGGCAGCCGGTGCTTGCGGACGACCGCGGCAATCTCCCCGCCGTCGAGCAGCGCCATCGCATTGTGCAGATCGCCATCCTCGACCAGCGCCGTTCCGACGAGCATTGCCGGCCCGCCGCCCGCCGTCGATCGGGCCATCCGCTCGAGTTCGGCCCGCGCGCGTTCGATCAGCGCCGGCTTGAGCACCAGATCCTCGGGCGGGTAGCCGATCAGCTGCAGCTCGGGAAAGACGATCAGATCGGCATCGGGGCAATCGGCCCGCGCGCCGAGCATCGCATCGGCGTTACCGGCAAGATCGCCCATCACCTGATTGAGCTGCGCGAATGC
>NZ_JBQLZM010000062.1:0-13047 GCF_052168275.1 Parasphingopyxis sp.
GGCCTCCGCCTCGGCTCTCTGCCGGGTGCCGCCGGTCATGCTGTGATAGACGATCAGCAGCCGCGCCATGGCTATTCCTTGAGCCGGTAGCCCGTCCGGAAGATCCAGATGATCGCACCGAGACAGGCGAACAGGAAGACGGCGGTGATCCCGAGGCTGAGGCCGATCGTGACATCGCCTTCGCCGTAGAAACTCCAGCGGAAGCCGCTGACCAGATAGACGACCGGGTTGAACAGGCTGATCGTGCGCCAGGGATCGGGCAGCATGTTGATCGAATAGAAGGCGCCGCCGAGAAAAGTGAGCGGGGTGACGATCAGCATCGGGATGAAGGAGAGCTGCTCGAACCCGTCCGCCCAGATGCCGATGATGAAGCCGAACAGGCTGAAGGTGACGGCGGTCAGGATGAGAAAGAAAACCATCGCCAGCGGATACTCGATGCGGACATCGACAAAGAGCGTCGCGGTCGCGAGGATGATCAGCCCGAGCAGGATCGACTTGGTCGCCGCGGCGCCGACATAGCCCATGACGAGCTCGATCGGCGACATCGGCGCCGACAGCATCTCGTACACCGTGCCGCTGAACTTGGGGAAATAGATGCCGAAAGATGCATTCGAGATGCTCTGCGTCAGCAGCGAGAGCATCATCAGGCCCGGCACGATGAACGCGCCGTAATCGACGCCGCCGATATCCTCCATCCGCGATCCGATCGCGCTGCCGAACACGACGAAGTAGAGAACCGTCGTGATCACGGGCGTGACGATGCTCTGCCACAGCGTCCGCCAAGTCCGCTGCATCTCGAAACTGTAGAGCGCCCAGACGCCGCGTATGTTCATGCCGCCGGCTCCGTTTCCTCGTTCGGTTTCGCCGGACCTTGCTCGTTCACCAGGCCGACAAAGATATCCTCGAGCGAGCTTTTCGACGTATCGAGATCCGCAAACCCGATGCCCAGATCGCTCATCTTCCGCAGCAGCGAGGGGATACCCGTGCTCTCGTCATTGGCGTCGAACGTATAGACCAGCTGATGGCCCTCGTCGGCCAGCTCCAGCTGCCACTCGGCGAGCCCGTCCGGCACCGCTTCCATCGGATCGCTCAGGGTCAGCGTCAGCTGGCGGGTGCCGAGCTTGCGCATGATCGCCGCGGTTTCCTCGACCACGATGATCTCGCCGGCGCGGATCACACCGACCCGGTCGGCCATCTCCTCGGCCTCCTCGATATAATGGGTCGTCAGGATGATCGTGACGCCGCGTTCGCGCAGCCCGCGCACGAGATTCCACATGCTGCGCCTAAGCTCGACGTCGACGCCGGCCGTCGGCTCGTCGAGAAACAGGATTTCGGGTTCATGGGACAGCGCCTTGGCGATCATCACCCGGCGTTTCATCCCGCCCGACAGTTCCATGATTTTCGCGTCGCGCTTGTCCCACAGCGAGAGGTCTTTCAGCAGCTGCTCGATATAGCCGCGGTCGCGCGGCTTGCCGAACAGGCCGCGGCTGAAATTCACGGTCGCCCAGACGGTTTCGAACGCATCGGTGCTGATCTCCTGCGGTACCAGGCCGATCATCGCGCGCGCCTTCTTGTAGTCGCGGATCACATCGTGACCGCCGGCCAGCATCGTGCCCGATGTCGGCGTCACGATCCCGCACACCGCGCTGATCAGCGTCGTCTTGCCCGCGCCATTGGGCCCGAGCAGCGCGAAAATCTCGCCCTTTTCGATTTCCAGGCTGACGCTATTGAGCGCCTTGACCCCGCCGTCATAAATCTTGCTGAGATCGGTTATCGAGATGATCGGCTGCATGGCGGTTCTCTGCACGTCCCGTCGCGCGGGTTCAAGCGGCGGTGCGGGCTTGCAGCGCCGACGGTGCGAATTTGCAATTCGCCGGGACCGCACGAGGCCCGCAGCCGAAAGGGCCGAGGGAAGACCGATAGCCATGGACGCCGAGCATCTGCTCTCGCCGCCTGCTATGCCCACAGCAAAGCGGCCATGGCCGATGGCAAGGAATGGGCGCGCCCGCTAAAGCGGGAACCATGAAGCCCGCCCTCGACATCGCCCATTCGATCTCCGGCCAGCCCTGGCACTGGCGCGGCGGCGCGATCGACGGGCTGAGCGGAAACTTCCAGCCCGACGACCTGGTGACCGGACTGTTATTGTCGCGCGGCTGCGCGCGCGCGGAGATCGATACCTATCGCACGCCCACGATCCGCGGTTTCATGCCGAATCCGTCGATCTTCCGCGACATGGACCGGGCCGCCGAACGCATCGTCGCGGCGATCGAAACCCAGGAAAAGGTCACGATCTTCGGCGATTACGACGTCGACGGCGCGACCTCGGCCGCACTGCTGATCCGCCTGCTCCGCGCTCTGGGGCTCGACGCCGGCTATTACATCCCCGATCGGCTGATGGAGGGCTACGGCCCGTCGGGCGAAGCGCTGGTCAAGCTCGCCGAACAGGGCTCGTCGCTGATCGTCACCGTCGATTGCGGCGCGCAGGCGTTCGAGGCGCTGCAACAGGCGAAGGATGCGGGTGTCGACGTGATCGTCGTCGATCACCACAAATGCGCGGCCGAGCTTCCCGTCGCCCACAGCCTCGTCAATCCGAACCGGCTGGACGAGGAGGAAGGCGCGTCGCACGGCCATCTCGCGGCGGTCGGCGTCGCCTTCCTGCTCGGCGCGGCGATCGTCCGGCGATTGCGCGAGGCCGGCTATTTCAAGGATCAGCCCGAACCGAAGCTGATCGAGCTGCTCGATATCGTCGCGCTCGGCACGGTCGCCGATGTCGCGGCCCTGCACGGCCTCAACCGCGCCTTTGTCGCGCAGGGCCTCAAGGTCATGGCCGCGCAGCGCAATATCGGCATCAACGCGCTGCTCGAAGCCTCGCGGTTGGACCGCGCGCCGATCGCGTCCGATCTCGGCTTCCGGCTCGGCCCGCGGATCAATGCGGGCGGGCGGGTCGGCAAGTCCGATCTCGGCGTCCGGCTGCTGACGACCGATGATCCCGAAGAGGCCCGCGCCATCGCCGCCGAACTCGAACATTTCAACGAGGAGCGGCGCGCGATCGAGGCGGCGGTTACCGAACAGGCGCTCGAACTGGGCAAGGGCCAGGACAACCGTTCGGTCGCGCTCGTATCGGCCAGGGGCTGGCATCCGGGCGTGATCGGGATCGTCGCCAGCCGGCTGAAGGAAAAGCTGCACCGCCCGGCCGTCGTCGTCGCGCTCGACGAAGACGGGATCGGCAAGGGCTCGGGCCGCTCGGTCGCGGGCGCCGATCTCGGCAGCGCGGTGCTCGCCGCGAAGGATACCGGCCTGCTGATGGCGGGCGGCGGCCATCCGATGGCGGCCGGACTTACCGTCGCCGCGGACAAGATCGATGCGCTCGCGGATTTTCTCGACGAACGCCTGGCCGAGGACGTGACGCGGGCGCGCGGCGAACGCGCGCTGCAGCTCGATGCCGTGGTGGCGCCCGGCGGCGTGACCCCGGCTTTCGTAGCGGCGCTGGAGGAAGGCGGACCCTATGGCATGGGCTGGCCCGCGCCGCGCATCGCGACCGGGCCCGTCCGCGTGATCAAGGCCGACATCGTCGGCACCGACCATGTCCGTGCCATTGTGGCCGGCGAGGACGGACGCAGCCTGAAGACGATCGCCTTTCGCGCCGCCGACACGCCGCTGGGCCAGGCGGTTCTGAGCGCCGGGACCACGCGCAAGCTATGGGTAGCGGGCCGCGCGAAGATCGACGATTGGGGCCCGCGTCCCGCCGCCGAACTGCATCTGGAGGACGCCGCCTGGGCGGATTGACGTATCGCCCCGGCGGATATGCGGCACCGCAACACAATGCTTGACCCGCACAGCGCCCTCGCCTATTGGCGCACGCGCTGGGACGGCCCCTTCGTCTAGCGGTTAGGACGCGGCCCTTTCACGGCTGAAACACGGGTTCGATTCCCGTAGGGGTCACCAGCGATTTTCGCGTCCGCGCGATACTCCCCGGACGGCCTCATCGCCGAACCCGCATACCCTGCAGGACGGATGGGTAAACCCATCCTCGGGGTTCGATTCCCGTAGGGGTCCCCAGTGATCTTCCCGACATTCGAAAATCGCTCGCACGGATAGCGATAGGCTTTATCAATCGCGGAGGCGATTGCACTCAATCGTTTTCTCGCAGATAGTGACGCCTTTGTTTGCGTATGGGCGGGGTTACGATGAGCGACGGGACGGCAACCACCGAAGAGCGCCGCGGCATATTGGCGTGGATCGAACGGACCGGAAACCGGCTGCCCGATCCGGTATTCATCTTTTTCTACCTGATCGCGATTCTCATCGTCCTCAGCGTCGTCGCGGCCCTGACCGGATGGTCCGCCGCGCATCCGACCGAGATCGACGAGGCGACCGGCACGGCGACGATCATCTCCGCCGAAAGCCTGCTCTCCGCCGCCAATATCCAGCGGCTCTGGGTCGACATGCCCACCACCTTCACCCACTTCCATCCGCTCGGCTATGTGCTGGTCGTGATGCTCGGCGCGGGTGTGGCCGAGCGTTCGGGCCTGTTCGGCACGGCGATGCGCGCCGGTGTGCGCAACGCGCCGACGGCACTGCTCACGCCGATCGTCGCCCTCGTGGCGATGCTCGGCAATCTGGCGGCCGACGCCGCCTATGTCGTGCTGATCCCGCTCGCCGGCGTCATCTACGCCGCCGCCGGACGCCATCCGATCGCCGGTATCGCCGCGGCCTTTGCCGGCGTGTCCGGCGGTTTTTCCGCCAATCTCCTGCCCGGCCAGCTCGACGCCCTGCTGTTCGGCATCACCCAGGCCGCGGTCGAGACCGTATTTACCGGCTGGGAAGCCAATATCGCCGGCAACTGGTATTTCATCATGGTGATGACCGTGATCTTCCTGCCGGTCATCTGGTACGTCACCGACCGGGTGATCGAGCCGCGCCTCGGGTCGTATACGCCCCAGGGCAGCGCGGCCGTCGCAGCCGGCGGGGGTTCGTCATCCCGAACCGATGGCGACCCCGCCATGCTGGGCGGCGGCGAACCCGATATCGACGCGATGCCCGATGCCGATGCGCCGATCGAACCCGACCAGAAGAAGGGCCTGCGCCATGCGGGGCTCGCCGCGCTCGCCGTGATCGGCCTGTGGCTGTTCTTCACGCTCGGCCCCGGCACGCCGCTGATCGACGAAAGCGCGCCCGCCGAAGCGCAGATGTCACCCTTCTACCGCTCGCTCGTCGCCGCCTTCTTCATCCTCTTCCTCGCCACCGGCTGGGCCTATGGCCGCGCGGCCGGGACGATCGGCGATCACCGGGACCTAGTGAAGATGATGTCGGAATCGATGGCCGATCTTGCCTATTATCTCGTCCTCGCCTTCGCCGCCGCGCATTTCGTTGCGATGTTCGCCTGGTCGAACATGGGTCTCATCCTTGCGGTGAAAGGCGCGGCGGGCCTGCAGGCGCTGGCGCTGCCCGCTCCGCTCCTCCTCGCGCTGATCGTGGTCTTCGTCGGCGTGCTCAACCTGTTCGTCGGCTCGGCGAGCGCGAAATGGGCGCTGGTCGCGCCCGTGCTCGTCCCGATGCTGATGCTGCTCGGCATCAGCCCCGAAATGACGACGGCGGCGTACAGGGTCGGCGACAGCGCGACCAATATTATCACCCCGCTGATGGTCTATTTCCCGCTGATCCTGGTCTTCTGCCAGCGCTGGCAGAAGGATTTCGGGCTGGGCAGCCTCGCGGCGACGATGCTCCCCTATTCGATCTGGATGATGGTGGCCGGGATCGTGCTGGTGTTCGGCTGGGTCGCGCTCGGAATCCCGCTCGGTCCGGGCGCCGAAGTGTTCACCGATCTGCCGGTCGCACCTTGACCCCGCTCCGGCGTGGCCACCCGCTGCGTGAACCTGCTATGGTGGCCGGATGAACTGGACCATCGTCGTGGCTGCGGGAGCGGTCATCATATTGCTGGCCGCCGGCGGCGCGCTGACGAAAATCGGCCCCTGGTATCGCGGCCTTGCGAAGCCGAGCTGGAATCCGCCGGACTGGCTGTTCGGCCCGGCCTGGACGATCATCCTCGGCTTGGCGGGCTGGGCGGGCGTCATCTCCTGGGAAGCCGCAGCGACGGCGGCGGACCAGCTGCGGATACTCATACTCTTCGGCGTGAATTTCCTCCTCCACCTGCTCTGGAGCCCTTTGTTCTTCATGGCACGGCGCCCGGACTGGTCGCTGATCGAGGCTGTCTTCCTCTGGGGTTCGGTCCTGTCGCTTGCGATCGGCCTGGCGCCCTATTCGACGATGACAAGCTGGCTGATCGCGCCCTATCTGCTCTGGGTCAGCTTCGCGATCCTGCTCAACTGGAAGATCGTCCAGCTGAACCGGCCTTTCCCGTCCGCACCCCTCTGAGACACTGGGCGTGTCCGTGCCCCGTCTCGTGCTGTTCACCCGCTATCCGGATCCGGGACAGGCAAAGACCCGGCTGATCCCGACGCTCGGCGCGGATGGCGCCGCCGCGGTTCACAAACGGCTCGCCGAGCGGACGGTGGATGTGATGCGCGAGAGCGGGCTCCAGATCGAGATACGGTTCACCGGAGCCCCGCAGCGCGATTTCGAAGCCTGGCTGAGCGACGACCTCACCTATTCCGAGCAAGGCGGCGGCGATCTGGGAGACCGGCTGCGGGCGGCGGTCGGGAATCCGCCGGTGATATTCGTCGGTGCGGATTGCCCCGATCTGCGCGCCGAACATCTTGAACGGGCGGCCAAGGCCCTTGCCGACAACGAGGTCGTGATCGGCCCGGCCGAGGATGGCGGCTATTGGTTGATCGGCCTCGCCGCCCGCCATGACTGGCTGTTCGCCAACATGCCCTGGGGCACCGACGCCGTGCTTCCGGAAACGCTGGCCCGACTGTCCCGCCGCGGCGTCTCGCCGGCCCTGCTCGAGACGCTGGTGGATTGCGACCGGCCCGGCGATCTCGGCCGCTGGCCGTGGCTCACGGCATGAGCGGCCCTGCCCGCAGCGAAGTCGGACTCGTCATCCCGATGCTCGACGAGGCGGCGGCGCTGCCCGGCGTCATCGCCAATATCGCCGCGCTCGATCCGCCGCCCGCCGAAGTGATCGCCGTCGATGGCGGCAGCCGCGACCATTCGGTCGCGATCGCGCGGGCAGCCGGCCTTCACGTCGTCGAGCATGGCCGGAAAGGCCGTGCCGTGCAGATCAATCGCGGCGTGGCGGAGAGCAGCGCGCCGCTCGTCTGCATTCTCCATGCCGATACCGCGCTGCCGCCGGACGCGCTCGCCCTTGTCGAGCGCACGCTCGCCAAGCCGGTCCGGGCGCTCGGCGGTTTCACGCCGCTGCTGACGGGCACGAAAACGCGCTGGGGCACGAGCTTCCACAATTGGGCCAAGACCTATTACGGCCCGATCCTGCTCCGTCCGCACCTCTTCGTACGCGGATTGCGCCTGCTGTTCGGCGATCATGCGATGTTCTTCCGCCGCGCCGATTTTCTCCGTGTCGGCGGCTGCGATCCCGACATGACGATCATGGAGGATGTCGATCTGTGCCTCCGGCTCTGCCGCATCGGCAGCGTGAAGCTCGTCCCGCGCATCGTGCGGACGTCCGACCGGCGCGTCGCCGAATGGGGCCCGCTCAAGGCCAACTGGATCTACATGAAATGCGGGATGAACTGGGCGTTCGGGCGCAAGAAGGGGCTCGATCGCTGGTATCCCGATATCCGATAGCGGCGGCTAGAAACCAAGATCGGCCGCGGTCCAGCTCTTCTGGAAGACCGGCCTCCCATTGCCGACCTCGTAGAAGCTTTCACTGAATCCGCCGTCCCGATGCAGCGTGACAAGCGCATAGCCATTCTTCACCCGCGGGCTGTCCGCCGGAAACTGATCGTCATGCGTATGCGCATAGTAGGCGATGTTGCTGTTCTGCTCGAAACCCCAGCCATTGCCGAACGGGATCGCCCCATGCCCGCAGCACCGTCCCTTGGTCGGCACATAGGGTATCGAATCGCCGATCTTCAGCTGCTCGTAGACGATGCCGTTATGGACATGGCCCCAATACCAGACGGCCGGCCCGACCGCGCCGATCGCCTGACCAACCTGTTTGAACAGGATGTTGGTGTTGGCCGTGAACGTGTTGCACGGATTGTGATGCGTCATCACCATGACCGGGCCCTGATGGCCCGAACACACGGATCGGATGTGGTCGATCTGCTCGCGGTGCGTCGCCGTACCGATCGCGCCTTCCATATAGAATTTCCGGCCGTTTTCCTGATCGGAAAAATAGCCCGAATCGAGGCCGAGCAGGAGCCAGCCATGATATTGGAGCGCGAAGAAGCTCAGTCCGTTCTGGTGACCGAAAGGGCCGCCTTTCTCGAGTGCGACATCGAAATAACCGCTCGCGGCGCCGTACATCTCGTGATTGGAATTGAGCGTGTAGTTCCGTCCGCCGCCCTGATCGGGCCATAGGGTCTTGAAGTTCAGATATTCCTCTCCAGGCAGCGGTCGCCAGTCGGTCCCGGCATAATAGACGTCGCCGAGATGCATCAGATAATCGATCGGCTGCGCCGTAATATCGTCGAGCACCCGCCTGGCCGGACAATCGCCGCCACTGGGCTCGGAATAATAGCCGGTCCCCCAATCTCCGATGATGCCGATCACCGGGTCCTTCGCGCCATCGCCGTCCTTGCGCGTCATCGGCACTGCGCTGATCGGTGCGCTTGGGAAGGGCGAGACGATCCCGCCAGCCACGATGTTGGCGGCATAGTTGATAGCCGCGAGGATCCATCCCTCGTCGAGCTGCTCATATTTTCCGGTGCCGATCAGCGTGCCGTCTTCCCAGGATACGGCGGTCGTCTCGATCTTCGCGACGAGGGCGTCATATTGCGCGGTCGTGATCTGAGTCGGCGGCGCCAGTCGCTGCAGCGTTTCGAAAACGCCGTCGATCAGCGGGTGACTGGCCAGCCAGCCCTGAAGCTTGGCCGGCGGATGATGTATCCAGTAGAGCATGAAGCCGAATTCGATATCGCCCTCGGACGGAACCTTGGGCGGCGGATCGTGCGGATGATCGACATAGTAGATCAGCGCCAGCGCCTGATCTTCGCTCTCGACGAGGAAATGGAAGAAATCGTCCAGCGGCGTGTCGCCCTCGAGGTCGAGATTCGCCTTGAACCGTTCGAGCTGGGCTTTTTCCTTCTCCGGATCCGGATGCGTGGCCATATGTGCCCCCTTTGCGGAGAACAACTTACCACAGTTTCCGCAGCACCGAGAATCGGACTGATCCGGGTTGGTTCTATTCGCGAACCACCCCTTCCGAGCGTCAGGCCAGTTCGACCGGTTTCACTTCATAGCCCTCTTTCTCCAACGCCCCGATCAGCCGGTCGAGATGCGCGCGATCCCGCGTTTCGCATTCGATATCGGTGATCAGGCCCTTGGCCGGGAGCGTCGTGAAAATCCGCTGGTGATAGACCTCGATGATGTTGACCTGCTCCTGATCGAACACGCGCACGACCTTGTACAGCGCGCCCGGCCGGTCCTGCAGCCGGATGCGCAGGCGCGCCAGCCGGCCGTCGCGCGCGAGATCGCGCAGCAGGACGTTGGCGAGGAGCCGCGTATCGATATTGCCGCCGCACAGGATGAGGCCGACATTCTTGCCCTTGAACTTGGCCGGATGGTCGAGCATCGCGGCGAGACCCGCCGCCCCCGCGCCCTCGACGACCGTCTTTTCGATCTGCAGCAGCAGCGATACCGCCCGCTCCAGATCGCGCTCGCCGACCAACACGATATCGTCGACCACCTCGCGGATGATCTCCAGCGTCAGCGCGCCCGGTTCCTTGACCGCGATGCCTTCGGCCAGCGTATCGCCTTCGCAGGGCAGTTTGAGCCCGCGCATCTTGGAATAGGTCGACGGATAGAGTTCAGCTTCGACGCCGATCAGCTCGAGCTTGGGCTTCATCGCCTTCGCGGCGACGCCCATGCCGGAAATCAGCCCGCCGCCGCCGATCGGCACGCAGAGCGTATCGATCTCCGGCACGTCCTCGAGCATCTCGATCGCCGCCGTGCCCTGGCCCGAGGCGATATCGGCGTCGTCGAACGGATGGACGAAGACGAAACCGCGTTCCTCCGCAATCTCATAGGCCCGCGCCTGCGCGTCGTCGAACCGCTCGCCGTGCAGCACGATCGTCGCGCCATGCCCCTCGGTCTGCTGCACTTTTACCGTCGGCGTGTGTTTCGGCATCACGATCGTGACCGGAACGCCGAGCCGCGCGCCATGATAGGCGACGCCCTGCGCATGGTTGCCGGCCGAGGCCGCGATCACGCCGCGCTTGCGCTCGCTGTCCGACAATTGCAGCAGCTTGTTCAGCGCGCCGCGTTCCTTGAACGAGGCGGTGAACTGGAGGTTTTCGAATTTCAGCCAGACATCGGCGCCCGTCATCTCGGACAGCGTGATGCTCTTCAATGTGGGCGTGCGGATGATCGAATCGGCGATCCGCTCGTGCGCCGCGCGCACGCTCTCCAGGGTAACGGCCGAATCGCGGTCGGGTTTCGCTGCTGTCGCCATAATCCGCCCGCCCTAGCCTATCTGGCGTCTGCGGCAAACACATCCTATGGATCGCGCTCGGCACGAACGGCAGGCGGCTTCCCATGGCAAAAATCGCATTTCTCGGGCTCGGCGTGATGGGCGGCCCCATGGCCGGGCATCTGGTCGCCGCCGGTCACGCGGTCACGGTCTACAATCGCACGACGTCCAAGGCAGCCGACTGGGTCGGGAAATATGGCGGACGAAGCGCCGCGACGCCCGCCGAGGCGGCCAAGGGCGTCGACGCCGTGATCGCCTGTGTCGGCGCGGACGCCGACGTCGACGCGGTGACGCTCGGCCCGGACGGCGCGTTCGCCGCCATGCACGAGGGCACGCTGTGGATCGACCATACGACCGTCTCGGCGAAACTGGCCCGCAGGCTCGCCGAGGCCGGCGAACCGCGGGGCATCCACTGCATCGACGCGCCGGTATCCGGCGGCCAGGCCGGGGCGGAAAACGGAAAGCTCGCGATCATGTGCGGCGGCACGCTCCGGGCGATGACGCTCGCCGAGCCGATCATGCGGGCCTATGCCGCGCGGATCGTCCATTGCGGCGATGCGGGGGCCGGTCAGCAGACCAAGATGTGCAACCAGCTCGCCATCGCGGGCGTGTTGCAGGGCCTGTCCGAGGCGCTGCATTTCGCCAAACGCTCCGGCCTCGATCTCGACCGGGTGTTCGAGGCGATTTCCGGCGGCGCGGCGCAGAGCTGGCAGATGGACAATCGCTGGAAGACCATGGCCAAGGGCGAATTCGATTTCGGCTTCGCGGTCGACTGGATGCGCAAGGACCTGGGGCTGGCCATCGAAGAGGCCGGGGCCAACGGGGCGACCCTGGAACTCGCCAAGATCGTCGACGGCTATTACGCCGAGGTGCAGGCAATGGGCGGCTCGCGGCAGGATACGAGTTCGCTGGTAAGGAGACTGGAAGAGTGAGTATCACCGTTCAAAAACCCGTTTGCCCTGGGCCCGTCGAAGGGCTGTACTTGCTTTCGGCGGGCGGAACGAAAGAACGGGGCTTCGACAAGCTCAGCCCAATCGGATTTTTGGTGGCGACGGTCCTCGCCCTGGCCGTCCTCCTCCTCCCCGCCCCCGCCCGGGCCGATGCGCTCATCGAAAACGCCAATGGCTATACGCTGGACGAAGACGGCAACCTCGTCCGCTTCACCGGGCTGCTGTTCGATGTCGACACGGGCCGCGTCACGCGGCTGCTTGGCCGCAACGACGATCGCCCGCGCGAACTCGACTTCCGGCACGATGCGCAGGGCCGGACCGTCATCCCCGGGCTGATCGACGCGCACGGCCATCTGATGGGGCTCGGCTATAACGCGATCCAGCTCGACCTGTCCGACACGACGAGCCTCGCCGACGCGATGGCCCGGCTCGCGCGATACAGCGCCGAGAACCCGACGCTGCGCTGGGTCGTCGGCCGCGGCTGGAACCAGGAACGCTGGGGGCTCGATCGTTTTCCGACCGCCGCCGATCTCGACGCCGCGGTGTCGGACCGGCCGGTCTGGCTGGTTCGGGTCGACGGCCATGCGGGCGTCGCGAACAGCGCCGCCATGGCGGCCGCCGGCGTCACGGCGGCCGCGCAAGCACCCGCCGGGGGCCGGATCGAGCGGGACGGCCGCCAGCCCAACGGCGTCTTCGTCGACGCGGCGATGGCGCTGATCGAGCAGGCGATCCCGACGCCGCAGCCGCCGGTCCGCGACATGGCGCTGCGCGAGGCGCAGGAGCTGCTCCTCAGCTACGGCGTGACGACGATGCACGATATGGGCACGAGCGCCGACGACTGGGGCGTGCTGCGCCGGGCCGGCGATCGCAACCTCCTCCAGATCCGCGTGGTCTCCTATGCGAACGAGCTGGACACGCTGCTCGATATCGCCGGGGATGCGATGACGCCCTGGCTCTATGACGGACGGCTCCGCATGGTGGGCCTCAAAATCTACGGCGACGGCGCGCTGGGATCGCGCGGCGCGCTGCTCAACGCGCCCTATGCCGACGCACCGGGCGAAACCGGGCTCGCGCTGATCGACGGCATCGCGCTGCGCAACCGCCTCAGCCGGCTATCGCTCGACCGGTTCCAGGCCGCGATCCATGCGATCGGCGACGGGGCGAACCGCGAGGCGCTGGGCGCGATCGAGGAACTGGCCTCGCGCTACAATGACGACCGGCGCTGGCGGATCGAACATGCGCAGGTCGTCGATCCGGCCGACCTGCCGCGTTTCGGGCGCAACGGCATCATCGCCTCCATGCAGCCCGTCCACCAGACGTCGGACCGGCTGATGGCCGAGGCCAGGCTCGGCCCCAACCGGCTGACCGGCGCCTATGCCTGGAACTCGATGCTGCGCAACGGCTCCCGCCTCGCCTTCGGCAGCGATTTCCCGGTCGAGAATCCGAACCCCTTCCCCGGCCTCGCGGTCGCGATCAGCCGGCAGGACGCCGCCGGCCAGCCGGCCGGCGGCTGGCAGGCGCATGAGCGGGTCTCGCTGCAAC
>NZ_JBQLZM010000063.1:0-37193 GCF_052168275.1 Parasphingopyxis sp.
TCTCACCTTTTCTCTTGGCTTAGCGGTACCAGCGGCAGTGGCCCTGCCTCCCGCATTTTCCGGACCATCCGGAATTCGTAAATCCTTTTCGTCACTCCGTACTTGATCCGGAGTCCAGGGCGGCAAGCGATCTCGCTCTTGGCTCTGGAACCCGGATCATGTCCGGGATGACGCTATAGCGTCATTTGACCAGTTCCACCTGCTCGAATTCCAGTTCGACCGGCGTCGCGCGGCCGAAGATCGAAACCGACACCTTGACCCGGGCCCGGTCGAAATCGAGTTCCTCGACCACGCCGTTGAAGCTGGCGAACGGGCCGTCGAGCACCTTGATCTGGTCGCCGATCTCGTAATCTACGTCGATCTTCTGCTTCGGCGCCGCGGCGGCTTCCTCCTTGGTGTTGAGGATGCGCGCGGCCTCGGCTTCGCTGATCGGCTGCGGCTTGCCGCTCGAGCCGAGGAAACCGGTCACTTTCGGCGTATTCTTCACGAGGTGGTAGACATCGTCGGTCATGTTGAGCTTGGCGAGCACATAGCCGGGGAAGAACTTCCGCTCGGTCTGCACCTTCTTGCCGCGCTTGACCTCGGTCACTTCCTCGGTCGGCACCTCGACTTCCTCGACAAGCTGTTCGAGACCCATGCGCGCGGCTTCCGCCATGATGGCGTCCCGCACCTTGTTCTCGAAGCCCGAATAGGCGTGAATGATGTACCAGCGCGACATGGAATACCCTTAGCTGAAAGCTCTTAGCCGTTGACCGTTAGCTGACCAGGCCGACGAGGAAGCGGACGATCATGTTGAAGAACGAATCCACGCCCAGGAAGAACATGGCGAGGATGAAGGTCATGATCATCACCATGACGCCGGTCTGTATCGTTTCCTGGCGCGTCGGCCAGACGACCTTCGAGGTCTCGGCGCGGACCTGCCGAACGAACTCGCCTGGGCTAACCTTTGCCATCGTCCCGATCTACCTCATTCAAAACCAAACGCACACACGCCGCCATCGGCTCCGTCAGCCGACATCGGCGCGAGTGTTAAACTCTATCTCGGACCCGCAAGCCGCCCTTTCAAGGCGTGCCTGCCGGACCAATCGAAGACCGGATGGCAGGAGCGGAGGGACTCGAACCCACGGCCCTCGGTTTTGGAGACCGATGCTCTACCAACTGAGCTACGCTCCTCCGAGTCCGAGATGCGCGCGTTTAACGGGGCGGCGTCCGGGATGCAAGGATATTGTCGCCGATTCCGCCGGTTTCGTCCGCGGTTCAGGCGACGGCTTTTCCGGGCAGCGTGCCGATCCGATCCAGCACCCCTTCGCCGTCCATCGGACGATCGAGGAAATAGCCCTGAACCTGCGCCACGCCGAGCTGTTCGGCAATCGCATATTGCTGGTCGTTCTCGATGCCTTCCGCGATCGTCGCGATGCCGAGGCTGTCGGCCATGGCGATCACGGCGCGAATGATCGCGATGCTGGATTTCGAGCCGGTTTCGGCATCCCGGATGAAACGCCTGTCGATCTTGATCGAGTTGAAGCTGGTTCGGCCGATAAAGCCCAGTGTCGAGTAACCGGTGCCGAAATCGTCGAGCGCCATCGTCACGCCGAGGCCGCGCAGCTGCTCGAACGTCTGGATCGCCTGTTCGCTGTCGCTGCTCAAAATGGCTTCCGTCGTTTCGAGTTCGAGACGGGTCGGGGCGAGGCCCGAGCGCGACAGGGCCGAGACGATGGCGTCGCTGAGCCGCGGATTGCGCAGCTGGCCGGCGGACAGGTTGACGGCCAGACGATAGCGTTCGGGCCAGGTCGCCGCTTCGGAGCACGCCTCGCGGAAAACCCATTCGCCGATCGGGTCGATAAGGCGCGTTTCCTCGGCGATCGGGATGAATTTTTCCGGCGGCACTTCGCCCAGGGTCGGGCTGGTCCAGCGCAGCAACGCCTCGAATCCGGCGATCTCGCGCGACGCGAGCGTCACGACCGGCTGGTAGACCAGGTGCAGCTCGCCTTTCTCGATCGCCTCGCGCAGCGCGCTCTCGATCGCGCGGCGTTCTTCGGCGGCGTGGAGCAGTACCGGTTCATAAGGCGAATGGGTACCGCGGCCGCTGCCCTTGGCCCGGTACAAGGCGAGATCGGCCTTGCGCAGCAGGGCGGCAGCGGTGCCGCCATCCTTGGGGTAGACGGCCGAACCCACGCTGGCGCCGATATGCAGCAGCTGGTCTTCGACCGTATAGCCTTCGGACAACCGGACGATGATTTCGCGCGCGCGCTTGTCCAGATGTTCGGAAGACCGGTAATTCGCGATGATCATGGCGAATTCGTCGCCGCCCAGCCGCCCGCATTTGTCGCCGGGCTGGAGCAGGCCCTTGAGTCGCTCGGCGACCTGTTCGAGCAGCTTGTCGCCGATCGGATGGCCCGACGTGTCGTTGATCGCCTTGAACCGGTCGAGGTCGATCATCAGGAACGCGCAATATCGGCTGTTGGCGGCGGCGTCGGCGATCCGGTCGCGCAGCAGGTCGTTGGTATAGGCGCGATTGGGCAGCCCGGTCAGCGCGTCGAAATGCGCCATATGATAGATGCGCCGCTCGATCGCTTCCCGCTCGGTGACGTCGGCGATCACGCCGCGATACCCGATCACATGCCGGTTCGCGCTCAGCCGCGGCGTACCCGATATCTTCCACCAGCGCTGCTCGTCCCCGATCTGGACCGGCAGCATGAATTCGCTGAACGTCCGGCCGGCCTGCATCTTCTTGAGCAGTTCGCGAATCTCGTCGCTCAGCGCTTCCTCCCGCCAACCGGATCCGGCGAGAAGATCGAGCAGTGGCATCCCTTCGAGCGTAGCGACATCCATCGACGCGGCCGCCGCGAAGCGCTGCGAAGGCTCGATGATGCATTTGCGCGCGTCGACCTGCCACAGCCAGTCGCTCTCGGCCGAATTTTCCTGACGAAGCATGAGCTTCACCACCTCGCGTTGTTCGGCGAGCGCGATGTCGTTGCGCAGCCGGCCGATGACCGAGCGTCCGTTGATGAGCATCGTGAAGGTCAGGCACAGGCCATAGGAGAAGGTGAGGGCGGAGAGCAGCGTGAGCCCCTGATTGAACAGCATCACGCTGAGGCTGATCCCGATCAGGCCGTTGAGCATGATTCCGGCCAGCGGAACGACGTTGAGCATCAGCGCCGTCGCGCCCATCAGCGCCAGGCTGAAGGCCGCGATCGTTATGATCTGCTCCATGTTGCCATATTGGGCGAAGAAGAGGGGCGGGATCGACCAGAACAAGCCCAGGATCGTGCAATTCGCGACCGCCCGCATGACGTCCGAGCGGCGGGCTCCGCCGGTGCGGGCAAGGTTGGTCCGGCGGGCGGATACGATCGAAATCAGGGCGACGAACAGGATGATCAGCCAGACGGCCATCATCTCGCCGGGGACGCTGTTCCAGAAGAGCGAGGCCGAGGAGAGGGTCGCGAGCAGCACCGCGACGACCGGAAGCAGCGAGTTCCTGCTCAGCTCGCGCAGCTGCGCCGAGCGAACGAGCTTCCATTCCCCGTCTCGCGGTTCCCGAAGGCCGAGAATTTCCAGCCAACCGAGCTGGTTGGTATCGATGGCTACCATTGCTGTCCCTTTGGCCGAGGGATAGCGGAAAAAGCCTTTCCGAAATCCGGAACAGCGCGGTTAACGCCGGTTTTACTTTCCGCGCCCGGCCGGACCTGCTCAGGCTGCGATGTCGTAGGGCTGGATTTCTCCGGAAAGGTAGAGATTGCGGGCCTTGGCCCGGCTGAGCTTGCCCGAGCTCGTGCGCGGCAATGTCCGCGGCGGGACGAGTTCGATCACGCAGTTCATCCCGGTGATCGCGCGCACCTTCTCGCGGATCATGCCGTGAAGTCTTGTCCGTTCGTTAATGTCCGACGTGCGGCACTGCACAAGAACCGCGGGCGTTTCCTCGCCGCCCGGTGCCGTGATCGCGAACGCCGCAATGTCTCCGGACTTGAATCCGGGCAGCTGTTCGACGGCCCATTCGATGTCCTGCGGCCAGTGATTCTTGCCGTTGATGATGATCATGTCCTTGGCGCGGCCGACCACGTAGAGATAGCCGTCCGACAGATAGCCCATGTCGCCGGTGTCGAGCCAGCCGTCCTTCATGCAGGCGTCGGTCGCGTCGGGATCGCGGAAATAGCCGTCCATGACCGCCGGTCCCTGCACCCAGACCTGGCCGATCGCCTTGTCCGGCATCACCGAACCGTCCTCGTCGCGGATCTCGATCGTCGTATCGCGCACCGCCTTGCCGCAATTGACGATCGCCCGGTAGCGGACCGGTTCGTCGTTGTCCGCCTTGGGCACGCCGGAAAGTTCGCTCTCCTCGACAAGATCGACGATGATCCCTTCGCCGGCCGGCATCAGCGTCACGGCGAGCGTCGCCTCGGCCAGCCCGTAACTCGGCACGAAGCATTTGGGATCGAAACCGGCATCGGCGAAAGCGTCGGTGAAGTGCTGCATGACGTCGGGCCGGATCATGTCGGCGCCGTTGCCCGCGAGCCGCCAGCGCGACAGGTCGAAACGGTCCTTGACGTTCGACTGGCTGCCGATCCGGCGCGCGCAGATGTCGTAGCCGAAGGTCGGCGAATAGCTGCACGACGTGCCGGGATTGCGGCTGATCAGGTCGAGCCAGGCGAGCGGGCGCCGGGCGAAATCGGCGGTCTTCAGATAGTCGGTCGATACCTGGTTCGCGACCATCGACAGCATGCAGCCGACCAGGCCCATATCGTGATAGAAGGGAAGCCAGGAGATGCACCGGTCGCCCTCGCCGATCAGCATCCCGTTGGCGTGCGAACCCAGATTGTGCAGCAGCGCCTTGTGGCTGATGATCACGCCGTGCGGGAACCGCGTCGAGCCGCTCGAATATTGCAGATAGGCAACGTCGTCCGGCGTGGCGTGCGGGAATTCGACGTCGGGCGCGTCACGCTCGGCAAAGCTGTCCCAGTCCTCGCCGGGAACCGAGCAGGCGTCCGCGGCCGCGTGCGAGATTTCGGCGATCTCGGCCGGATAGAGCAGGATCTGCGGTTCCGAACTGCGCAATTGAACGGCGAGCTGGTCGATATAGCCCTCCTTGCCGCCGAACGAGGTCGGCAGCGGCAGCGGAACCGGCAGCGCGCCCGCATAGACGGCCCCGAAAAAGAGCGCGCAGAATTGCGGTTCGGTATCGGCGATCAGCGCGACCCGATCGCCGGGCTTGATCCCGAAATCGATCAGCCGCTTGGCCGCCGCGATCGCATCGGTCCGCAGCTCGCTGAACGGATAGGGCCGGCTCAGATTGCCGCGGGCGTCGTGGAAGTTGAAGCCGCGCTTGCCCTGCGCGGCATAATCGAGCGCTTCGCCCAGCGTGCCGAAATCGGCGAAGCGACGCGGCAATTCGTCGTGAATAGGGGTCGGTTGGAGAGAATCTGCCATGATTTCCTTCAAATGCTGCCTCTGCCGCAACCGGCGCCTTGCCCGCTTTTCGCGCCATGCACCCGCCATCGTTGCGATCGGAATTCCTCTGCCTGGATGCTTAGCCGATCAGCCGCGTTCAAAATCCGGCTCTACTATGGCACAAAGATGGCGCATGACCGGCCGAACCCGCAAAGAACCCCGCCCGCCGCTGGACCGCGAAAGCCTGGAGCAGCTCGCGCTTTTCTATGTCGGCCGGTACGCCACCACCCGCGCCAGGCTGCGGACCTATCTGACACGCAAGGTGCGCGAACGCGGCTGGTCGGAAGACAGTGCGCCCGCGATCGCGGAACTGGCCGAGAAATTCTCCGAGCTCGGCTATATCGACGACGCCGCTTTCGCGAACGCCCGCGCCGCCTCGCTTGCCCGGCGCGGCTATGGCGAACGGCGGGTCGAGCAGGCGCTCTACGCCGCCGGGATCGAGGAAGCGGACGTCGAAGCCGCCCGCGAACTGGCGGGCGCCAATGCCTGGGATTCCGCGCTCGCCTTTGCCCGCAAGCGCCGTTTCGGCCCCTTCGCCGCTGAAATGCCGGATCGGGACCGGCGCCGGAAGGCGCTGGCCGCCATGATCCGCGCCGGACACCCCTATGAACTGGCGCGGAAATTCATCGAAGCCGAACCCGGTATCGTCCCGGAACGGGAAGAGTAGCGGGCCCCGTTCAAGACCCTTTCAAGAGCGCAAGAATCTGTGTTAGATAATTGCCGTAACAGGGGACGATGCATGACATCCGAACGGAACGCAGTGGCTTTCGATGCTGCGTCGGACGACGCCGCGCATGATGCCGCCTTCGAGGGCGCATCGGAAGGCGGCCTGTCCCGTGCGTCCGGCGTCGTCAAATGGTTCGACGGTACGCGCGGTTACGGCTTTCTGGTTCCCGACGACGGCGATGGTGACATACTCGTCCATTTCTCGATCCTGCGCGATCACGGCCGGCGTACGCTTCCCGAAGGCGCGCGTCTCGAATGCCTGTTCATCGAGCGCGATCGCGGCCGGCAGGCGACCGAAATCGTCTCGATCGATCTCGACGGATGCGACGACTTTTCCGAGCAGCAACCGGGTTCCGGCCGCAGTGAACATGACGTGCTGGAAGCGGCCGCCGGCGATTTCGAGCCGGTGACGGTGAAATGGTTCAACCGGCTGAAAGGATACGGTTTTCTCGTGCGCGAGGACAATGATCGCGATGTCTTTGTCCATATGGAGATCGTCCGGCGTTCGGGTCTCGGCGAGATCGATACCGGGGACCGGTTGCGCGCGCGCATCGCCGATGGCGGGAAGGGGCCTCTTGCGGTAGCGCTCGCGCATTGCGAATAGCGGCACATGACCGATTTTCTTCCTCGCATGTTGCTCGGCGCGCCGATCGCATTGGCGCTCCTGGGCTGCCGCGCCGAATCCCAGCTCCCCGCCAATCCGCCCGCTGCGGCTGAACGGGCAGTTGCCGCCGATACCGAAAGCGCGGCGGAGACGATTCCGGTGACGGTCCGTACGGCGGCCGGCGACCACATGTTCGACGTCGAGACGGCGATTACGCCCGAGGAGCAGCGGCGCGGCCTGATGTTCCGCGAATCGCTGCCCGAAAATGGCGGCATGATCTTTCCGTTCGATTTTCCGCGCCTGGCGAGCTTCTGGATGCGCAACACCATGATTCCGCTCGACATGATCTTCATCCGCGCGGACGGCGTCATCACCAATATCGCGCGGGAAACCGAGCCCTATACGCTCGACTCCTACTATTCGTCCGAGCCGGTGATCGCGGTGCTGGAGATCGGCGGCGGGCGCGCCGCGGAGCTGGGCATCGATGCCGGCGACCATGTCAGCTGGCCGGACGGGCCGGCTCTGCCGGAATAAGCGGCCGCCGGGCGCAAGAACAGTTGGCGTCCCCGCGAAGAGGCGCTAAACGCCAATCCTTATGGGACTTTTGAAAAAAATCTTCACATGGTGGGAGGGGGCGACGATCGGCACCGCCCTCCATTCATGGCGCAAGGGCCGCTTCGTGGCAGAGGATTCGGCCGGCAATCGCTATTACGAAAGCAAGAAGGCGCCGCGCCGGCGCTGGGTCATCTATGCCGGCGGCAACGACGCCAGCAATGTGCCGGCGGAATGGCATGGCTGGCTCCACCAGACGGTGGAGGACGTACCGGATCAGAGCCTGCCGCCCGCCCGCGAATGGGAAACGCCCTACACGGCCAACATGACCGGCACCGGACGTGCCTATCGCCCGGCCGGTGCCCTCGAATCGGGCGGCAGGCGCGCCGGCGCGAGCGGCGACTATGAGGCGTGGAGCCCCAGTTGAGCGCCGTCCGCAACCATCTGCTCGAGGCCTTGGTCGGCTTGGTCGTCGTCATCGCGGCGATCTGGCTCGTCTTCGCCTTTATCGGCCGTACGGCGAGCGGCGCCGGCAGTGACGCGATCGAGGTGATTGCCTATTTCCCCAATGTCGGCGGCATCGACGTCGGCACCGACGTCCGGGTGGCGGGCCTGTCGATCGGCGAGGTCACGGCGGTTTCGCTCAACCCCGACGATTTTCAGGCCGAGGTCCGGATGGCGATCGATCCCGGAGCGGGCGTGCCGAACGACAGCAGCGCGGCGATCACCAGCGAAGGCCTGCTCGGCGGCAGCTATATCGCCTTGCTGCCCGGCGGATCGCCCGATCCGCTGCAGGAGGACGACGTCATTCTCGACACCCAGGGCGCGATCGACATGACCGGCCTGATCGGATCGATGATCAACGATTCGGGCGCTGGCGACGGCGAGGGGATGGCCGATCCGATCGGCGATACGATGAGCGAGGATTTCGGCGCTGAAGGCATGGACGGCGGACTGTGATCCGCGGCGGCCTGGCGGCGACGGTCCTCGTGGCGCTGGCCGCGTGCGGCTCGTCCGGCGAGGCGGACAGCGACGAGGCGCCGGCGACCGAATTGACGCTCGACCAGAATCGCAGCGGCGAAGGCGATGACGAAGCCCTTGATGTCGACGATATCGAGGAGGTCGGCGATCTGCCGGTCGACCTTGCGGGCGTTACGCCGATGGAGGAACGGGTCGCGGTATTGGGCCTGCTCAACAAGCGCAACGGGCTGTCGCGCGAAATCCGGCTTCAGCCGGGCGAATCGACGCGCGTCGGGGATGTCCTGATCCGCTTGCGGGCCTGCGAACGGACCGCGCCCTGGGAGCCGCAACGGCTGACCGGCGCGTTCGTCCAGCTCTTCGTGCGCGAGACCAATCTGCGCGGCGGCGAGGAACGCTGGGAACGGGTCTTTTCAGGCTGGCTGTTCAAGGAACGCCCGGCGCTCAACGTCATCGAGCACCGGATCTACGACGTCTGGCCCAAGGCCTGCGAAATGACATATCCGGAGAGCGCGCCGTCGGGTCCGGCATCGTCCGGAAACAGCCCTTCGAGCGCCGAAAGATCGGCGCCGGTCGCCGAATCGGTCGAACCCGTTCCGCCGAGCCCGAGCGAGGACAGCGCCGAGTCCAGCAACGACGCATAGTCGTCCTTCGAAATCTCGATCGCGCCGAGCGAGGCGAGATGATCGGTCATGAATTGGCAGTCCAGCAGGGTGAAACCGCCGGCCTTCATCCGTGCGACGAGATGCGCCAGCGCGACCTTCGATGCGTCCGAGACACGGCTGAACATGCTCTCGCCGAAAAAGGCCCGGCCGAGCCGGACGCCGTACAGCCCGCCGACCAGTTCGTCGCCCTGCCAGCATTCGATCGAGTGGGCGTGGTTACGCCGATGCAGCGCGCCATAGGCCGACTGGATCGCCGGGTTGATCCAGGTGTCGGGCCGGTCGGGCCGGGCTTCGGCGCAGGCGCTCACGACCCGGTCGAACGCCGCGTCGCGGGTCACGCGAAACCGGTCGGACCGGATGGTTTTCGCGAGCGAATGCGAAACCCGCAAACCGTCGAGCGGCAGGATCGCGCGCATCTTCGGCTCTACCCAGAAGACGTCGGTCGCATCGCGGCTGTCCGCCATCGGGAAGACACCGATCGCATAGGCGCGCAGCAGCATGTTCGGGTCGAGCAGGTCCATACGGCCAATATAGGCGGTGGGCCGGTGCGCGTCATCGGGCGCGACGCGGCAGGTGTTAGAGTTTTGCGATCCTGCGTTCGACGCCGCGCCACAGCTTCGCGAACGCTTGGCCCGCCGGCGATTGCGGCGCGAAGGCGCCGACCGGCTGGCGGCGGCTCGCCATCTGTTCGACGGCGCTGGCGTAAGGGATCACCGGCCAGCGCTTCTGGTTTTCGAGCGCTTCCCTGTGGAGCGTCCGGCGGCGGTCGACCATCGTATAGACGGGGAGGATCGCGGTGCGCCCCTTGTGATGGCGCTCGATATGATCGACGACGGTGCGGAAGGCGCGCTGCGAAAGCGGGGACGGGATGACGGGGACGAGGACGAGATCCGCCGCCCGCAATATCTGGTCGCTGGTCTCGCTCAGCCCCGGGGGGCAATCGAGAATGATCCGGTCATAATCGCGCGAGACGCTCTCGATGATTTTCGCGAGGCGCTTCTTCTTGCCGAAGTTGAAGAACGTCCGGTCGAGATCGCGTAGCGACGGATCGGCGGCCAGCAGGTCGAGCCGTTCGACCGCGGTACTGCGGATCAGCTTGCGGGGCTTGACCTCCTGTTCGTACACGCCGTCGGCGCGGCGCTTGGGGCCCTTGCCGTCGCGCATCAGGAAGGTCGCCGCGGCCTGCTGGTCGAGATCCCATAGCAGCGTCCGGCGCGCCGACAGCATGGCGGCGCACCAGGCCAGATTCACCGCCAGCGTCGTTTTGCCGACACCGCCCTTCATGCTGTAGATCGCGATCGTGCACATGACGCTTGTTTAACCGCCGGTTACCGCGCAGCCAAACGCCAATGGCCGCGATCATCCCATTTTGGGACGCGTTTTCCGCCGCTATTCGAGCGAGCCGGTATCGTCTTGCGGATAAACGGCCTGCAGCCAGGCGCGCAGGTCGGCCGCGCTGCGATCCGGCGCCTCCTCCATCGGGATATGGCCGATGCCGGGATAGGCGATAAGGGCGCTGTCCGGAATATGCGCGTCGAACCATTCGCCCGCCGCCAAGGGCACGAGCCCGTCCTCCTCGCCCCACATCAGCAGGGTCGGCACGGAAACCTCAGCCATCGTTTCGGGGCTTGCGACGGTCCGTTCCGCCCGGCTCCGCGCGAGCGTCGCCGCCCGGTTTCCCGGATAGCGGATCAGATCGTAATAACGGTCGACCATCTGATCGTCGATCATCGCCTGGTTGCTCACGCTCTGGCGGAGCGAGCGTTCGATCATCGAGCGCGGCGTGATCTTCTGCATGATCGACGATACGACCGGCATCCGCGCGATGCGAAAACCGATCGGAACGCTTTGCGGCCGCGCGTCAGGGGCTCCCGAGGCGTCGATCAGGACCAGCCCGTCGAGCCGCTCGCCATGGGCGAGCGCGTAGTTCCACGAGACCCAGCCGCCCATCGAGTTGCCGCCGATGACGAAGCGTTCGAGGCCGAGCGCGTCGGCAACCCCCTGCGCGGTCTCGACGAAGGCGGCGGTGTCGTAATTGCCGTCGGGCGTCGGCCCGGTCAGGCCATGGCCCGGCTGGTCGTAGGTGACGATGCGGTAATCGTCCGACAGGCGCTCGACCCAGGGTTCCCAGGTGTGGAGCGAGGCGCTCGAGCCGTGCACCAGGACAATGACGGGCGCATCGCGCGGCCCCTGGTCGCGCACATGGACGATGAGCCCGTTGTCGAGTTCGACGAATTGCGAGGCGCCGGTCGCGTAAAGCGCCCGCAATTCGGCCGCGTCGCGATCGGGCGTCCAGAACCACGCCACCAAGCCGACGATTAGGATCAGAAGGATCAGCGCGGCCCATTTGAAAAATCTCTTCATTGCCGCGCCGCCCCCTTGCCGTCCGTCGTGCTCAGATGATCTCTTTGACCACGTCCTGCGGCCGGCAGAGGCGGACGCCCTTTTGCGTCTCGACGATCGGCCGGTTGATGAGAATCGGATTCTTGACCATCGCGTCGAGAATCTGGTCGTCGGTCACGTCGGGGTCGTTGAGGCCGAGTTCCTTGGCGAGCGGTTCCTTGGCGCGCAGGCCCTCGCGCGGCGTCATGCCGGCTTTCTTGTAGAGCTCCTTCAGCTTCGCCTTGGTCGGCGTATCCTTGAGATACTCGATTACGCGCACTGCGATTGCCGGTGCCTTTTCCAGTATCTCCAGCGTCTTGCGGGACGTGCCGCAACGCGGATTGTGGTAGATAATGGCCTGCATCGAACGAATTACTCCTGTACCTTCGACAAGTTTTCCAGAACCGCCATCGCCTCGTCACGCCGTGCCCAGGGCACGAAGACATGATCGTGATGATAGGCCGCCACTATATTGGCACTGATCCCGGCCTCGGCAAGCGCCGCGGCTATTTCGGCCGTCAGTCCGACGGCGTTGAGCGCGCTGTTAGCGCCAATCGTGATTTTTGCCCAGCCCCCTTCATGATCGAGGCCGATGCCCTGCATGATCGACGCGAGCGCGATGACGCTCGCGCCCTCGGCCTCGGCGAAGGTCGCCACGGGCACCAGCCCCTGCGGCCAGCCGGCCCCCATCGGGATCGTCGCGAAACCGTGCTCCTCTTCCGCAAGCATCGGTTTCAGGTCGGCGAGCAGCGCCGCGAGATCGGTTTCTCCGGACATTCAACCGGCTTCGGTGGAGGCTTTGTTCCGCTCGAGCCATTCCTCGAGCCATTTGATCGTATAGTCGCCGGCGAGGAAATCGGGGTCGTCGAGCAGCGCCTGGTGGAGGGGCAGCGTCGTGTCGACGCCCTCGATCACCATTTCCTCGAGCGCGCGACGCAACCGCATGATGCACTTGTTGCGGCTCTTCCCGTAGACGATCAGCTTGGCGACCATGGAGTCGTAATAGGGCGGGATCGAATAGCCGGTATACAGTCCGCTATCGACGCGCACATGCATCCCGCCGGCCGCGTGATAGTTGATCACCTTGCCGGGCGAGGGCGCGAAGGTCTGGGGGTGTTCGGCGTTGATCCGGCATTCGATCGCATGGCCGCTGAAGGTCACCTCGTCCTGGGTCACCGAGAGCGGCTGGCCGGCGGCGACGAGAATCTGCTCGCGGACGAGATCGAGCCCGGTAATCATCTCGGTGACCGGATGCTCGACCTGGAGCCGGGTGTTCATCTCGATGAAATAGAAGCCGCCATCCTCGTAGAGAAACTCGATCGTGCCCGCGCCGCGATAGCCCATATCCGCCATCGCCCTGGCGCAGATATCGCCCATCCGTTCGCGCTCCTCCGAAGTGATGACCGGGGAGGGAGCTTCTTCTAGGACTTTCTGGTGGCGGCGCTGGAGCGAACAGTCGCGCTCGCCGAGATGGATCGCGTTGCCCTTGCCGTCGCCGAATATCTGGAATTCGATATGGCGCGGATTGCCGAGATATTTTTCGAGATAGACGGTGTCGTCGCCGAACGCCGATTTGGCCTCCGACCCCGCCTGCTTCATCAGCGTTTCGAGCTGGCCCGCCTCGGGCACCACCTTCATGCCGCGCCCGCCGCCGCCCGATGCGGCCTTGACGATCAGCGGATAGCCGATCTCGCCGGCGATCTTCCTGGCCTCGGAAATCTCGCGCACCGCGCCGTCCGAACCGGGAACCAGCGGCAGGCCGAGCTTGCCGGCGGTCCGCTTCGCCTCGACCTTGTCGCCCATGATCCGGATATGTTCGGGCTTGGGCCCGATCCAGATGATGTCATGCTCCTCGACGATGGTCGCGAATTTCTCGTTCTCCGAGAGGAAGCCGTAGCCCGGATGGATCGCGTCGGCATGGCTGATCTCGGCCGCCGAGATGATGTTGGGGATGTTGAGATAGCTCTCGGTCGCGGCGGGCGGGCCGATGCAGACCGCTTCGTCGGCGAGCTTCACATGCTTGGCCTCGGCGTCGGCGGTCGAATGGACGGCCACCGTCTTGATCCCCATCTCGTGACAGGCGCGGTGGATGCGCAACGCGATCTCGCCGCGATTGGCTATGAGGACTTTCTCGATCACGATGCCGGGCCTATTCGACGGTCGCGAGGGGCTGGTTGAATTCGACCGGTTCGGCATCCTCGACCAGCATCGCGGTGACGGTGCCGGCTTTCTCGGCGGTGATCGGGTTCATCACCTTCATCGCCTCGATGATCAGCAGCGTATCGCCCTGCGACACCGTATCGCCGACCTTCACGAAGGGGTCGGCGCCCGGCTCAGGCGCGAGATAGACGGTGCCGACCATCGGCGACTTGACCGCGCCGGGATGGTTTTCGGCGCTCGCGGCCGGGGCCGTTTCGGCGGGCGCCGGGGCAGCGGGTGCCGGCGCGGGTGCCGGAGCCGGATTGGCGGCAGCGGCCGGCGCAGCGACCGCGACGCTCGCGCCGCCGCGCACCACCCGGATGCTCCGCTCGCCATCCTCTACTTCGATTTCCGTCAGATTGGCTTCGTCCAGCAGCTCGGCGAGCTGGCGCACCAGATCGGTGTCGACATTCATGGCGCCTTTGCGGCCCCCTTTGTCGGTGGTCATGGCAAACCCTTTATCCCTGTTGCCGGCCGTCGCCGACGTGCAAGTCGCGGCTTTTACTCAAAGCTGCATGGCCGCGTCCAGCGCCAGCAGATAGGAAAGTGCCCCGAACCCGGAAATTGTTCCATGCGCCGCCTCGCCGACCAGGCTTTTCCGGCGGAACGGTTCGCGCGCATGCGGGTTGGAGAGATGCACCTCGATCACCGGGACGGACACCGCCAGAATCGCATCGTGCAGCGCCACCGACGTATGCGTGAAGGCCCCCGCATTCAGCAGGATAGCCCGGGCTTCCTCCGCCTCGGCCTCGTGAATCCAGTCGATCAGATGTCCCTCATGGTTGGACTGGCGGACCTCGACATCCGCGCCCAGTTCCTGCGCCCGGTCCTCGAGCCGCCCGGCGATGTCGTCCAGCGTATCCGACCCGTAGATTTCGGGCTCGCGCACGCCCAGCAGGTTCAGATTCGGACCATTGAGGACATAGATGACGGGTTTATCGGCCATTGACCTTGCCTTCCGGTTGCGGCGATGCGGGGCGGACACCTATATGCGGCCCGGATCGCAACGCAAAGGCAGGATGCAGCAATGACCAGCGACGGCACGATTTCGATTCGCGTGAACGGCGAACATCGGCGCGTCCACAAAGGCCTGACGCTCGCCGCGCTGGCGAGCGAGGTGCTCGGCCTCGATCCGGCCAAGGTGGCGGTCGAACGCAATCTCGAAGTCGTCCCGCGCTCGACCTTGGGCAACGTGCTCGTCGAGGATGGCGACGAGCTGGAGATCGTCCATTTCGTCGGCGGCGGGGATCATGCCGACGGCTGGAGCGTCGCCGGGCAGAGCTTCACGTCGCGCCTGATCGTCGGGACCGGAAAGTATAGAGATTTCGAAGAGAATGCCGCGGCGCTCGAGGCGTCGGGCGCGGAGATCATCACCGTCGCCGTGCGCCGGGTGAACGTCTCGGACCCCAAGGCGCCGATGCTCACCGATTTCATCGACCCGAAGCGCTACACCTATCTGCCCAACACCGCCGGCTGCTTCACCGCCGAAGAGGCGATCCGGACGTTGCGGCTGGCGCGCGAGGCCGGCGGCTGGGATCTCGTCAAGCTTGAGGTGCTCGGCGAGGCGAAGACGCTCTATCCCGACATGCGCGAAACGCTGCGCGCGACCGAGACGCTGGCCAGGGAAGGCTTCAAGCCCATGGTCTATTGCGTCGACGACCCGATCGCCGCGAAACAGCTTGAAGAGGCGGGGGCGGTCGCGGTGATGCCGCTCGGCGCGCCGATCGGTTCGGGCCTCGGCATCCAGAACCGGGTGACGATCCGGCTGATCGTCGAGGGCGCCAATGTGCCGGTTCTCGTCGATGCCGGGGTCGGCACGGCCTCCGACGCCGCGGTCGCGATGGAGCTGGGCTGCGATGGCGTGCTGATGAACACGGCGATCGCCGAGGCGAAGGAGCCGGTGCGCATGGCGCGCGCGATGAAGCTGGCCGTCGAGGCGGGCCGCGAGGCCTATCGGGCCGGGCGCATGGCGACGCGCAAATATGCCGATCCGTCGAGCCCGCTGGCGGGACTGATCTAGCCGCACGGCCTCGGAACGAAAACGCGCTGCCCGGGTTGGTTGGGAAGAGGGGATTCTCTTTCCACCCCGACCGAGGAGCGTCCAATGGACCGATTTTCCGACAAGAATATTCTCATCACAGGCGGCACCAGCGGCATGGGCCTTGCCGCGGCCAAGCGGATCGCAGACGAAGGTGGTCGAGTCGCCGTGACGGGCCAGAGCGAGAACCATCTCGATGACGCTCGGTCGGCGCTGCCGGACGACGCGCTCGTCCTGCAGAACGATGCCGGCGATCCCGCAGCCGCCAAGCAGCTTGCCGAAACCGTCGCGGCGGAAATGGGCGGGCTGGACGGCCTTTGGCTGAACGCGGGCTTCGGCGTGTTCGAACCGAACGATCAGGTCGATGCCGACAGCTTCGACAATCAGACCAACGTCAATGTCCGCGGTCCGGTACTTCAGATGGCCGGCCTCATTCCGCATTTCTCGGACGGAGCGTCTGTCGTCGTCACGGCGTCGGTTTCGCCCTATCTCGGCCAGGCGCAGGGCGCGGTCTACGCCGCGTCGAAGGGCGCGGTCACTGCGCTCACGCGCTCCTGGGCCGCCGATCTCGCCGAACGGAACATCCGCGTGAATTCGATCGCGCCCGGTCCGATCGACACCAATTTCATGAACGGCATGGGGCTCGACGACGAGCAGAAGGAAGAGTTTCTCGAGACCGTGAAGAGCCAGGTTCCGCTGGGCCGCCTCGGAACGTCGGAGGAAGTCGCCGCCGTGGCCCTGTTCCTGCTGTCGGACGACGCCTCATACGTGACCGGCTCGCAATATATGGTCGATGGCGGGATGACGTTCCGCTAGCGGGGCCGGCACTTTGCGACGAGCCGAGGAACGATGCGCTCGGTTCTAGCGTTAAGCCCTTGTGAAGTCGATCCAATTTCGGATCGGCTATTGAGAGGAGAACGATCATGGGCGAACTGAAAGACAAGGCGAAAGGCTCGGCGAACAAGGCGGCCGGTATCGCCAAGGAAGCCGTCGGCGAGGTGTCCGGCAACAAGCGGCTCGAGGCCGAAGGCGAGGCCCAGCAGATGAAGGGCAAGGCGCAGAAGGCCAAGGGCGCGGTGAAGGGCGCGTTGGGCGACAAGGTCTGAGACCGGACGACAATCGGTTGGCGTGGGCCGTTCCGCACGTCGGAGCGGCCCATTCTCGTTATCGGCTCGGGTGAGCGGGACACTGCGAGCGGAAAATGCGAATTGATCTAAGCCAGCCGACCGTTTGTCGAAAACGGGCCGTGCGGCGATTTACTCGCCGACGCATTTGCGTTCTACGACATTGGTCGGAGACGCCCGGTTGCTACTGCCCCTGTAGGTAAACCGGGTCGCATCGGGCCATCGCCGAGCCCCTCGGCGATGGCCCTTTCGATTCAGGCTTTCGCGGCCGCGCGCACTTTCTCTACCGATGTGCCGGCGGCGAGCTGATCCTCGACGTCGATCTTCAGATGCAGCAGCCGAACGCCTTTTTCGGCCTTGGCACGCTCCAGCGCCGGCGCGAACTCGGCCGTCTTCTCGACTGTTTCGCTCCATGCGCCATAGGCCTTGGCGAGCGCGGCGAAGTCCGGATTGCCGAGCTGCGTGCCCGAAAGCCGCTCGGGATAGTGGCGCTCCTGGTGCATCCTGATCGTGCCGTAGCTGCCATTGTCCACGACGAAGACGATCATGTCGCAGCCATGCTGGACGGCCGTTGCCAGTTCCTGCCCGTTCATCAGGAAATCGCCGTCGCCGGCGACCGCGACGATCTGCCGGTCCGGGTGGCGCAGCGCCGCGGCGACCGCAGCCGGGACGCCATAGCCCATCGCCCCGGCGGTCGGCGCAAGCTGGCAGACCGGGCCGCCATAGCGCCAGTAGCGGTGCCACCAGCCGGAAAAATTGCCCGCCCCGTTGCAGATGATGCTGTCGGCGGGCAGCGTCTCGCGCGCCGCCTTCACGCATTGCGCCACGTCGAGCGCCAGATCGTCATTCGGTTCGACGGTGCTCCACGCCTCCCATTCGGCATGGGCCTCCTTCCCGCAGTCGAAATCGATAATGTCGTGCTCCCAGAGCGAGGCTTCCTCCGCGAATTCGCGCATGTCCGCGCAGATCGCGAGATCGGTGCGATAGACGCTGCCCAGCTCTTCCGGATCCGGGTGGACATGGACCAGAACCTGGTCCGGATGGTCGGGCGTGATCAGCGTATAGCCGTCGGTCGTCGCCTCGCCGAGCCGCGCGCCGACGACGAGCAGCAGGTCGGCGTCGCGGATCCGGTCAAGCAATTTGGGGTTCGGGCCGTAACCGAGATTGCCGGCCCAGACCGGGCTCTCGTTCGGGATCGCATCCTGCCGCCGGAAGCCGCAGGCGACGGGCAGGCCGATATCCTCGGCGAACTCGCGGAAATAATGCGAGGCGCCCGCGCACCAGTCCGCGCCGCCGACGATCGCGACGGGAGAGACCGCATCCTTGAGCAGCTCCATCATCACCGTCATCGCTTCGGGATCGGGATGCTGGGCCGGGCGGATCACTTTCGGGCGGTCCGCCGCCTCGACCGTGTCGCGCAGCATGTCCTCGGGCAGCGCCAGCACCACCGGCCCCGGCCTTCCGGCCATCGCGACCGCATAGGCGCGCGCGATATATTCGGGAATGCGCTCGGCCCGGTCGATCTTCGCCGCCCATTTGCACAGCGGCCCGAACATGGCCGGGAAATCGATTTCCTGAAAGGCTTCGCGGTCCGTGTCGCCGCGCCCGACATCGCCGATGAAATAGATCATCGGCACCGAATCCTGCTGCGCCACATGGACGCCGATCGAGCCGTTCGTCGCGCCGGGGCCGCGCGTCACGAAGGCGATCCCCGGATGGCCGGTCATCGCGCCCTCGGCTGCGGCCATGAACGACACGCCGCCCTCCTGCCGGCACACGACGAGATCGATTTCCGGCGTGTCGTGCAGCGCGTCGAGCACTGCGAGATAGCTCTCGCCGGGCACGCAGAAGATACGGTTGCAGCCTTGCGCGACGAGATTGTCGACGAGGATCCGGCCGCCGGTTCGTGTTGTCATGGTTCAGTTTTCCTGTTCGTCGTCATTGCGAGCGTAGCGAAGCAATCCAGAGCTGCAAGCGTCGTCGCCAACCGCTCTGGATTGCTTCGTCGCTTTGCTCCTCGCAATGACGGAAATCGAATCCGCTCTGGCCATCAAGACTGGTGCACGGCCTTGGTGACCATATAGGCCTCCAGACCCTCGGGGCCGTCCTCGCTGCCGAAGCCCGATTCCTTCACCCCGCCGAACGGCGCGTCGACCGCGCTGATGCCGACCGTGTTGATGCCGACCATGCCGCTCTCGATCGCGTCACCGAGGATCATCGCCTGGCGGCCATTTTCGGTGAAGGCGAAGGCGGCGAGGCCGTAGGGGAGGCGGTTCGCCTGTTCGACCGCCTCGTCGAGCGTTTCGAACGGCCGCATCATCGCGACCGGGCCGAACGGCTCGTTGGACATGATCTGCGCGTCGAGCGGGACATCTGCGATGACGGTCGGGCGGAAGAAGAATCCGCTGTCGCCGAGCACGTCGCCGCCGGTCGTGATCCGGCCGCCCCTGTCGGCGGCGTCGGCGATCAATGCGCCGACCGCCTCGGGGCGGCGTTCGTTGGCGAGCGGCCCCATCTGCGTCGCCTCCTCGAGGCCGTTGCCGACCGTGAGCTGTTCGGTCCGCTGCGTGAACTCGTCGACGAACCGGTCGTAGATGCCGTTCTGGACGTAGAAGCGCGTCGGGCTGACGCAGACCTGCCCGGCATTGCGGAATTTCTGCGGGACGATGATGTCCAGCGTGCGCTCCAGATCGCAATCGTCGAACACCAGCACCGGCGCATGGCCGCCGAGCTCCATCGTCGTGCGCTTCACGCCGTCCGCGGCGAGCTTCATCAGATGCTTGCCGACCGGCACGGAGCCGGTGAAGCTGATCTTGCGGATGACCGGCGAGGCGATGAGATGCGTGCTGACCTGGTCGGGCACGCCGAACACCATCTGCGCGACATGGCCGGGGACCCCGGCATCGAGGACGCAGCGCATCAGTTCGATCGCGCAGGCCGGCGTTTCCTCGGGCGGCTTGCAGATGATCGAGCATCCCGCGGCGAGCGCCGGGGCGAGCTTGCGCGCCATCAGGAACAGCGGGAAGTTCCACGGGCTGAACGCCGCGACCGGGCCGACCGGCTGCTTGATGACGGTCGAACGCTGGCCGGTCGGGCGGACGAGCACCCGGCCATGCGCGCGCTTCGCCTCCTCGGCGAAATAGTCGAACAGCCCGGCCGCGCCGAGCACTTCGCCCATCGCCTCCTTGACCGGCTTGCCCTGTTCCATGGTCAGCAGCGGCGCGATGTCCTCCGCGCGCTCGCGCAGCAGCTCGGCCGCCTTGCGCAGGATCGCCCCGCGTTCGTTGACGTCCTTCGCCTTCCACTCGCGAAAGCCGAGTTCCGCGGCGGCCAGCGCGCGGTCGAGATCGTCGGCGCTGGCCAGCGGCAGCGCGGCCAGCGTCTGGCCGGTCGCCGGATTGACGACATCCTGCCTCTGCCGGTCGCCTGCTTCGATCCATTCGCCATCGATCTGGAACCGCAAATCCTGCGGGTAATCGGTGCTCATTTGTTGCGTCCCTTCCTTCCCTTCGTCATGCTGAACGTGTTTCAGCATCCACTCATCATCCCGAAACCGAGGCACAGATTGGGAAGTGGACCCTGAAACAAGTTCAGGGTGATCATGCAAGATGGTGATAGCGTTTCGCCATAAGGAGAGAAACCGATATGAGCAATTTCGAACTGGTGACGGACGGGCTGCGCTTTCCCGAAGGCCCGGTGGCGATGGACGATGGCAGCGTCGTGCTGGTCGAGATCGCGGAAGGCCGGATCACGCGGGTGCAGCCCGACGGAACCAAGCACACTGTCGCCGAGCCCGGCGGCGGCCCCAACGGCGCGGCGATCGGTCCGGACGGCAAGCTCTATGTCTGCAACAATGGCGGATTCGAATATATCGAGAGCGACGGCATGCTCGCGCCGCATGGGATCGCGAACGATTATTCGGGCGGGCGGATCGAGCGTGTCGATCTCGAAACGGGCGAAATCGAAACGCTCTACAAGTCCGGCGATTTCGACTGTGTGCTGCGCGGCCCCAACGACATCGTGTTCGACGCGCATGGCGGCTTCTGGTTCACCGATCACGGCAAGGTCGATTATGCGAAGCGCTGCCACGACATCGTCGGCATCTTCTACGCCAGGGCCGATGGCAGCCATCTCGAAGAGGTGATCTTCCCGTCCAACAATCCCAACGGGATCGGCCTCTCGCCGGACGGTAACACGCTCTACGCGGCCGAAACCTATACGTGCCGGTTGATGAGCTTCAATATCACCGGACCCGGCAAGGTCGCGCCCGATGCGGGGCCGGGCGGCCCCGGCATCCCGCTCTACCGGCCCGCGGGCTACAAATTCTTCGACAGCCTCGCGGTCGACGGCGAGGGCAATATCTGCATCGCGACGATCGGCGAATGCGGGATTTCGGTCGTCGCTCCCGATGGGGCGTTGGTCGAATTCGTCGCGACCGACGACATCTTTACGACCAATGTCTGTTTTGGCGGGCCGGACATGCGGACGGCCTGGCTGACGCTGTCGGGCACGGGGCGGCTCGTGAAGATGGAATGGCCGCGCCCGGGCCTGAGGCTGGAGCATAACGCCTGAGCAAAGCGGGCGGGCTTGGGAGGAAAAGATGCAGTTACAGAGATATATAGGAGCAACTTTACTCATGATGACGGCGGCGCTGCCCGCCCAGGCGGAGGCGCAATCCCGGCTCGATGCCGCATCCGCCCAGGCGATCGTCGATGGCTGCGCGGCGCATGCCGCAGGGCGGGGCCAGAGCCACGGTATCGTCGTCGTCGATGGTGGCGGCCATCTCGTCGCCGCGCGCCGGATGGACGGAAACGGCCATGGCATTATGGCCTTTGCCGGGGACAAGGCGCGCGCCTCGGCTGCCTGGGGTGGACGCACGTCGCAGCTTGCCCAGGGCGCGGCGAATACACCGGGCTTCGGCGATGCGCCCCATGTCGTCACCGTCCCGGGCGGCGTGCCGGTGTTCGATGTCGAGGGGCAGAACCTGCTCGGCGGCGTCGGCGTCTCTGGCGAGCCGCCGATGGACGACGAGGCCTGCGCCGTCGCGGGGATCGAAGCCGCCGGACTGGCGGCGAGCCGGGTCCGGCGCTAGCGGCACCTGGCGCCATTCCGTGTCGCACTGCCGCATGGTGATTGCGATCGTTTGACCGTGGCGATTCATCGCCTCTAAGGACCACGCAGGTTTTTCAGCGAGGCTGGCGATGAACAAGACGACGGTGATCTGGGATTTCGGCGGGGTGATCACGTCGTCGCCGTTCGACGCCTTCAACCGGATGGAGGAAGCGCGCGGGATGCCGGTCGACAGTGTGCGCCGGATCAACGCGACCAACCCCGACAGCAACGCCTGGGCGCTGTTCGAGCGGGCCGAGATCGATGCGGCCGAGTTCGACCGGCGCTTTGCCGAGGAGGCCCGCGCGGTCGGCGTCGAACTGCGCGGGCGCGACGTGCTGGCCTGCCTGTCGGGCGATATCCGGCCGCGCATGGTCGCAGCGCTCGACGTGCTGAAATCCAAGGGGCACAAACTCGGCTGCATCACCAACAACGTTCCCGCGGGCAAGGGCGCGGGCATGGCCGGCAGCGATGAAAAGGCGATGGCGATCGCCGATATCATGACCCGCTTCGATCATGTCATCGAAAGCTCGAAGGCCGGCGTCCGCAAGCCCGATCCGCGCATTTACCTGATGATGTGCGAAACGCTCGCGGTCGAACCGGCCGAGTGCATCTATCTCGACGATCTCGGCATCAACTGCAAACCGGCGGCCGCGCTCGGCATGGCGGCGATCAAGGTGACCGGCGAGGCGCAGGCGCTCGAGGCTCTGGGCGCTGCGCTCGATCTCGAACGGGGCTGGCTGTGATCCGCCGGCTCGCGCTGGCCGCGATCGCGCTGGCGGCGCTGCTTCCGGCTATCGCGCACGCCGCCGGCGGCAAGCTGCTGATCGTCGGCGGCGGTCTGTTCCTCGAAAATGAGGCCGTCTATCGCGCGCTGATCGACAACCGGCCGGCCGATGCGCCGACCATCGCGATCATTTCCGCCGCGGCGTCCGATCCGCATGGCAGCGCCACGACATTCGCCGGCGAGCTGATGTTCCACGGCGTCGAACCCGGCGAGATAAGCGTCGTGCATCTCGCGTCGGTCGACGATCCCGAGACCCCCGATATCGACGAGAGCGACTGGGTCGCCAACGCCGCCAATCCCGAGGAAATCGCCAAGATCGAAGCCGCCGGCGCGATCTGGCTGACCGACGGCGATCCGTCGCGGCTGACCGAGCTGCTCGTGCGCCCCGGCGGCTTCGACAGCCCGATGCTGGCGGCGATCCGGAACCGGCTGCGCGCCGGCGCGATCGTCGGCGGCATCGGCGCGGGCGCGGCGGCGATGAGCAGCCCGATGATCGCGGATGGCGACGCTTTCGATGCGCTGTTCGCCTCCGTCTCGACCCAGGCGGCGGATGGCGGGGACGCGGAAGGGGACGAACTGCGGCCGCTCGTCTTGTCGCAGGGCCTGCGCCTCTTCTCGCCGTTCACGATCGATACCGGTTTCGGTCAGCGGGGGCGGCTCGGCCTGCTCGCGCGCGCGATACTGGAGCAGCCCGGAGCGGCGCGTATCGGCCTCGGCATCGATGCCGATACGGCGCTGCTCGTCGATCCGGGTGAAGCCAGCGCACGGGTCGTCGGATCGGGGGCGGTGACGCTGCTCGACGGCCGCCGCGGCCAGAGGACGGACAGCACCTCCGGCTTTCTGATCCGCGGCCTGCGACTGTCCCGCCTGCATGGCGGGGACCGGCTTTTGCTCACCGATCTGGAGGTCCGGCCCGACCCGGCGCGCCTTGCGGTCGAGGATCGGCAGCGGGCGTTCGGCGGCATCTGGCCGAGCGCCAACTCGCTCGCCGTGCTGGAGAGCGACAGCCGGACCGTCCAGGTCAACGAGCGGTATCTGCGCGGGAGCGCCCGTATCGATGTCCGCCTGGAAGACCGCAAGCGCAGCGCGGAGTTCCGGTTTCTCGGCGGGCGCGACAGCCGGTATGTCCGGCGGCTCGACGATGACGGCTGGGCGGGAACCCTGACCGGCATTTCGCTCGCGATCGAGGGCCGCGTCTCTCCGGCGCCGTAACCCGCCGGGCTAGTGCGTCATGAAGACCGGCACCGGCGAACGCTGGATGAAATGCCGGGATACGCCGCCGAACAGCGTCTGGCGCAGCCGGCTGTGGCCATAGGCGCCCATCACCATATAGTCGGCATCGCGGTCGAGCAGCAGGTCGTGCATCGCTTCGGACACCTTGTCGCGCCGGTCGCGCAGGATCAGTTCGGCCTTGATGCCGTGGCGCGACAGATAGGTGCAGGCGCTCGCCGCCGGGAAATGCTGGGGATCTTCGCCGATCGTGACGACCTCCACGGACTCCGCCGCCTGCAGCATCGGGATCGCCGCGCGCATCGCGTTCGCCGCCGGCGCCGATCCGTTCCAGGCGACCACCGCCTTGCCCGCGCAATCGAGCGCCTTGCTCGTCTGCGGCACGGCGAGGATCGGGCAATGCGCCTCCATGACGAAATAGGTGACGCTCGAGGCGAGATCGTCGTCGTCGCCGGCCGGCTCGCTGAGGACGGCCACGTCGGCCAGCCGCGAATGGCCGACCAGCACATCGTCGGGCGCGCCATCGACCGACACGAAGTCCCAGGGCACGTCCTCGTTGCGCATTTCCTCTTTGAGCATCACGCGCTTGCGCTCGGCTTCCTGGAGCGCCGCCTCGCGCTGTTCGGCGACATAATAGGAGCCGCCGAACGGATCGAGCGCGACATAGTCGCTCACCGGAATGCCGTGGAGGAAGCTGATATGACCCTTCACCGCGCGCCCGACGTCGAGCGCCGCCTGCAAACGGGATTCCAGGCCTTCTTCGTTGTTCACGGGTATCAGGATGGACCGCATGCTCATTCTCCCAGCGAGGATTTCTGTTTGCACCTTACCCTATGCGGATCGCGAAGCGCAGCCTTGATCAAGGTCAAACGTGCGCCGACGGGACGATTCCCGTTGCAGGATTTGCGACAGGGCTGACGGTTACGGCAATTGACCCCGCATGTCCGGCCCGCCTAATGGCGAAAATCATCAGACCACACTCCAGGCGGAGCCCGATATGCGAAAGATTTACCCCGATGCCGCCGCCGCGCTCGACGGCCTGCTGTTCGACGGCATGCACATCTGCGCGGGCGGCTTCGGCCTGTGCGGCATTCCCGAGCGGCTGATCGACGCGATCCGCGACGCCGGGACCAGGGACCTCACCATCGCCTCGAACAATGCGGGCATCGACGGGGAGGGGCTCGGCAAGCTGCTGCGCACCAAGCAGGTGAAAAAGATGATCTCCTCCTATGTCGGCGAGAACAAGGAGTTCGAGCGGCAGTTCCTGGCCGAGGAGCTGGAAGTCGAATTCTGTCCGCAGGGGACTTTGGCCGAGCGCTGCCGGGCTGGCGGCGCGGGTATTCCCGGCTTCTACACGAAGACCGGCGTCGGCACGGTCGTCGCCGAGGGCAAGGAGCATAAGGAGTTCGACGGCGAGACGTACATTCTCGAGCGCGGAATCTTTGCTGACCTGTGCATCGTCAAGGGCTGGAAGGCCGACAAGGCCGGCAATCTCGTGTTCCGGAAGACGGCGCGCAACTTCAACCAGCCGATGGCGACCGCCGGCAAGGTCTGCGTCGCCGAGGTCGAGGAGATCGTCGAGGTCGGCGCACTCGATCCCGACTGCATCCATCTGCCGGGCATCTACGTCAAACGCCTGATCGACGGATCGCCCTACGACAAGAAGATCGAGTTCGAAACGACCCGCGAGAGGGAGAGCGCCTAGTGATCGGGTTGTTAGGATTGCTGGCCTTGCAACTTGTCGTTCCTTCCTCGGAGGGGCGGACGATTGAGCAGCGTATAACGATTTTGGCGGAACAAGGGGCCAGAGCGCTTACCAGAATTGAAAACTCGATATTCGCTGATCCTGACATGCGGTCGGAAATCCGGCGTGTTGGTTTTGTTCGTGGTTGCAATGCTGTGACGGAAACATCACGAGCGGTGCTTGCGCGGCATCATGAGCGAATAGTCGAAGTGGTAAGGGCGGCCATCGACGAGGTCATTCCTGAGAGCAGTTTGGCCCAAGCGCAGGTACTTTCGTTAACGGTGGGGTCGCTCGCAATATATGATCGCAGGGTGGATAGTGCGGTAGAGCGTATCGGGGTTGCTGAACTCGAAGCAGCCCGCGAAGATATGCGAAGCAGTTTCCTGACAGTAACAGCGGCGCTACAGGACGCCGATGACCCGAATGCCAATTCCATCACACCGCGAGCTGATATTGCGCGTGCGTTGTCGGTAAGCGGGGATTGGGACATGGACGATCAGCACCATCTTGCAATGGCCTGCTCGGAATACCGCATTCCGGAAGCTATGCGGCCGACCATATCAGGTGACGGGCCGATTTCTGAGGAGACATACTAATGCCTTGGGACCGCAACCAGATGGCCGCGCGCGCCGCGCAGGAGCTTGAGGACGGCTATTATGTCAATCTCGGCATCGGCATCCCGACGCTCGTCGCCAACCATATCCCGGACGGGGTCGAGGTCACGCTGCAGTCGGAAAACGGCATGCTCGGCATCGGGCCCTTTCCCTATCCCGACGAGGTCGATCCCGACCTGATCAATGCCGGCAAGCAGACGATCAGTGCGCTGCCCTCGTCGAGCTATTTCGGCTCGTCGGACAGTTTCGCGATGATCCGCGGCGGGCATATCGACCTGACGGTATTGGGCGCGATGGAGGTCGCGGAAAATGGCGATATCGCCAACTGGATGATCCCGGGCAAGATGATCAAGGGCATGGGCGGCGCGATGGATCTCGTCGCTGGCGTCAAGAAGATCATCGTCGTCATGGATCACAATTCCAAGGCCGGCGATCCGAAATTCATTCCCGAATGCACGCTGCCGCTGACGGGCCAGAATGTCGTCGACATGATCGTCACCAATCTCGGCGTCTTCCACCGCCCCGACCATGACAGCCCGTTCGAACTGATCGAGCTGGCGCCCGGCGTGACGCTGGAAGAAGTCGGCGAGAAGACGACCGCGCATTATGTCGAGCGCGTAACGGCTTAGGACAATTCGTCATTCCGGACTTGATCCGGAATCCAGGGCCCTAAGCGATATCGCCTGCCGCCCTGGACCCCGGGTCAAGCCCGGGGTGACGCCCAAGGAACAAGGAACTCCCATGATCAAACTCCACCATCTTCGCTTTTCGCGTTCGACGCGGATCATCTGGCTGCTCGAGGAGCTTGGCCTGCAGTACGATATGGAGGAGCATCACCGGCATCCGGAAACCAACCGCTCGCAGGAAGACCTGTTTGCGATCCACCCGCTCGGCAAGGCGCCGACGGTGGAAATCGACGGCCATGTGATGGTCGAATCCGGCGCGATCATCGAATATATCATCGAGACGCGCGGCGAGGGGCAGCTCGCGCCGACATCGAACGCCGACCGGGCGCCCTATCTCGAATGGCTGCAATTTGCCGAAGGCACGCTCGCCATGCCGATCCTGCTGACCCTGCTCGGGCCGCGCTTCGGGGGCCTGGGGGACATCCTGGGCGGTTTCGTCGGCGGCGAGGTCACCAAGCTACTCGACTATATCGACGGCCATCTGGACGGCCGCGAATTCCTCGTCGGCGACACGCTGACCGGCGCGGACATCAATCTCGAATATCTGCTCGAGCTTTCGAACCTGGTCGGGCTGCTCGACGAGCGGCCCCATGCCAAAGCCTATCTCGAACGGCTGATGAACCGGCCGGCATACAAGAAGGCGATCGAAATCGGCGGGCCGCTGGTCGATCTGCCAGGCTAGGGTTTTTTGCGCTCACGCTTCCTGGAAACCTTTAGTGCTGAGCCTGTCGAAGTATGTCTTTCAGCGGAGAAACGCCCTTCGACGGGCTCAGGGCTAACGGTCCTTAGTCAATCCGGCGACTAGCGGCTGCGGCCGCGCGCCGTGACCGGCCAGATATCGATTAGCGTGTCGCCGTCCACGACGTGATAGGCGTCGTGGAGGTTCACCGTCGGATCGCAATGCGGGACCTGCAGCGTAACGGCCGCGCCATGTTCGAACGCGTGATCGGCGGCCACCAGTCCGCCATGCTCGTCGCCCATGAAGATGAAGGCGGAGCCGTCCGGGGCGCCTGCGGTAACGACGGGTTTGCCGCCATCGGTGGATAGCGCCTTGAAGCCCGCATCGACGGTCGCCATGCCGGGCGTGTTGCAGCTCACGATCCGGGCATCGACGAACAGCGCGGCCTCGAAATTCTCCGCATCGCCGAACAGCTCGCACTCGCCATATTCATTGTCCATGAAGACGTAGGAGCCGACCTGCAGCTCGGTGAACAGGCCGAGTTCGGCGTCGATCTCGTGCGTGCCCGTCCCGCCGCCGCTGATGATGTCCGGCGCGAAACCGGTTTCGGTCAGCTGGTCGACGATGCCGCGCAGATAGCCGGTACGCTCGACGATCGCGGCGCGGCGCTCCGCATAGGATTGGATGTGCTGGTGGAGCCCGCAATAGAATTGGACGCCGCGGAGGCACAGCGATGGATGTGCGGCGATCTCACGCGCCAGCGCAACGGCGGCATCCGGAGAAGCGACGCCGGTGCGGTGAATGCCGGGATCGATATCGATCAGCACATCGAGCGGCTTGTCCGCAGCGAAAGCGGCGGCGAGCGCGCGAACATTCTCGGGATGATCGACGACGACCATTACCTCTTCGATTTCTTCATGCAGACTGGCGAGCCGCGCGATCGCAGGCGCGGAGACCACGGGCGACGTTATCAATATGCTGGGAACGGTTCCGGCTGCCGCCAGCGCCTCGGCCTCGCCGAGCTTGGCGCAGCATATGCCGCGTGCACCCGCATTCAGCTGAAGCCGCGCGATATCGATGCTTTTGTGCGTCTTGGCGTGCGGGCGCAGCGCCAGCCCCTTATCCGCCGCAAAGGCGGCCATGCGCGCGATATTCCGTTCCATCGCCGCCTTGTCGAGGACGAGTGCGGGGGTGTTCAGCGATTTGCGCTCGCCCTGCTGGCCGATCAGGTCGCCGTTTTCGGTCTCGACCGTCATACGTCGTCGCCTTCCAGATCGAAAAGTGCAGCCAGATAGTCGTTCGCAAATTTTCCGCCGGGATCGGCCGTCCGCACCGCTGCGCGGAAATCGTCGAACTTCGGATAGAGCGTCGCCACATCATCGCGCCCAAGCGTGTGCCGCTTCGCCCAGTGCGGGCGTCCGCCAAGCGATCGGAAGATCGGTTCGGCTTCGGCGAACAGTTCGCGCCACGGCATTCCGGTATATTGATGCATCGAGATCGAGGCGCAGGGCCCGGCGTTGAACGGGCTCATCCAGATATCGTCGCCCGCCACAAGGCGGAATTCGAACGGAAAGCTCACCGGCAGCTTTTTCCGGCGGATCCAGTCGATCGCCTCGGTCAGCGCGGCGAAGCCGTTGGCGCGCGGCAGCTGGTGCTCCATTTCCTCGAACCGGACATTCCGTTCGGACGGGAATATCCGATAGGCCGGCCCGCTGCGCGTGGCGGGTTTGACGCCCTTCATGATCTGGCGCTGCAGCGAGGCGGTGAGCTTCGGCATGCGGCGCACCGTCTTGCAGTAAAGAGCGAAGGCCTTTTCATCCATGTCGGTCTGTTTTTTCGGCGGGTCGCAGGCGGCGCACGGTTCCAGCGTCTTGAGGATCGCCATGTCCGAATATGGAAAGACCCAGAATTCGACATGGCGATACTCGTCGGCGAGGTCGTCCCATTGCTCGGCGAGCTCGGCCATCGGGACCGCGCGGATGTCTTCGACCAGATGATAGGCCGGAACGATGTCGATCCGGATCGCCAGCGCGATACCGAGCAGGCCGAGCGACAGGCGCTGCGCTTCGAATAGTTCGCTTTCCTCGTCGGCGTCGCAGAGGATCGTGCCGCCGTCTGCACGCATCAGGCGGAACCCCCTGGCGATCGTCGACAGGTTGCCGAGCGAGGCGCCGGTGCCGTGCGTTCCGGTCGAGATGGCACCCGCCAGCGATTGCGGGTTCACATCGCCCTGGTTGGGGAGCGAATAGCCCTTCTCCCACAGCTTTTCGGTGAGCCGGGCGAGACTCCAGCCGGCGGGCGCCCAGGCGCTCGCCCCGTCCGCGGCGATCTGCAGTTCGCCGTCCATCCGGTCCAGCCGAACCAGTGCGCCGTCCGTCTCGCACAGGGGCATGAAACTGTGGCCCGCGCCGGTGACGCGCACCCGGTCGCTGCCGGTAACGATCTGCGCCAGCTCCGCTTCGTCGCGCGGTTCGGCGATCCGATTCGGGGTGGCATGAACGCTGCCGGACCAATTCTGCCAACCGGTTGTCGTCATCTTTCACCCCTCGAATGCGCGATAACCGGTGCGCCAAACGCGGGCAAGCAGCGGGCCCGGGGCGATCGACACATCGAACGGACGCTGCCACCCGATAGAAAAAAGCCATTCGCAGTATCGCACGAGTTGGTCTAACGTCCGGCCATGGGGGAACGGTTCCAAATCTATCTGATCAAGCCGACGCGCTATCATGACGACGGCTATCCGCTGCAATGGTGGCGGTCGATCGTGCCGTCCAACTCGCTCGCCTGCATGGCGGGCATCGTCGAGGATGCGCTGGAACGCGGCGCGCTCGGCGACGTGGAGGCCGATGTCCATACGCTGGACGAGATTCATTCCAAGGTCGATCCCAAGCGCATCGCGCGCGATATCGAGCGGGCGGGCGGCAAGGGCTTTATCGGGCTGGTCGGCGTGCAGTCGAACCAGTTTCCGCGCACGATGGAGATGGCGAAAGAATTCCGCGCGGCGGGACTGCCGGTCTGCATCGGAGGCTTTCACGTGTCGGGCTGCATGTCGATGCTGAAGGAACTGCCGCCCGAACTCGTCGAGGCGCAGGAACTCGGCATCAGCTTCTTCGGCGGCGAGGCCGAGGACGGCCGGATCGATGAGGTGCTGCAGGATGCGCTCGCAGGCGAACTGAAGCCGATCTACGACTGGTTGAAGGATACGCCGAACATCGCCGGCGCGCCGATCCCGTTCCTCCCGCGCGAACAGGTCGAGCACAACACCAACGGATTTTCGAGCTTCGATCTCGGGCGCGGCTGCCCGTTCGAATGCTCCTTCTGCACGATCATCAACGTGCAGGGGCGCAAGAGCCGGTTCCGCACCGCCGACGATCTGGAAAAGATCATCCGGGTGAATGCCGCCGAAGGCATCACCCGCTTCGTGCTCACCGACGACAATTTCGCGCGCAACCGCAACTGGGAGGTCTTCGCCGACCGCCTGATCGAACTGCGCGAACAGGGCTTTCCGATCAAGCTCGTCATCCAGGTCGATACGCTCGCCCACCGCATCCCGAATTTCATCGAGAAGTGCGTGAAGATGGGGGTCGACGAGATTTTCGTCGGCCTCGAAAACGTCAATGCCGACAATCTCGAAGCGGCCAAGAAGCGGCAGAACCGCGTCGAGGAATATCGCGAGATGTTCCTCCTGTGGAAGCAGCATCCGGTCTATATCATCTGCGGCTATATCATCGGCTTTCCGAACGATACGTACGAGAGCATCCAGCGCGATATCGCGGTGCTCAAGAGCGAGCTGCCGATCGATTCCATCTATCTGAACTATCTGACGCCGCTGCCGGGCAGCGAGGACCACAAGAAGATGTACGAGGCGGGCGAGTGGATGGACCCCGATCTCAACAAATACGATCTCAACCACCGCGTCACCCACCACGCCAAGATGTCGGACGAGGAATGGGAGCGCGCCTATGTCGACGCGCATCGCAGCTTCTACAGCTGGGAGCATATGGAAACCGTGATCCGGCGGATGGCGGCGCTCGGCTCGAACCAGAAGAAGATGACGGTCAACCGGCTGACCGCCTATCGCGAGGCGGTCCGCATCGCCGGCGTCGCGAAGTTCGAATCCGGCTATATGCGCATCTATCGCCGCACGCAGCGGCGGCCCGGTTTTCCCATCGAAAACCCGCTGGTCTTCTATCCCAAATATTTCGCGAAGAATCTCTTCATCACCGTCGCCGTGGCGAGGACCTATGTCCGGCTGCGGCGGATGATGAAGCGGATCATCACCGATCCCGCGCGGTTCGACTATACGGACGCGGCGATCACCAACGACAGGCGCGAAGTCGATATCCTGCTCACCGATACGCGCGCGTCGGACCGGGCCGCGATCCGCCGCCAGCATCGCGAGGAAGCCGAGAGCGCCGCGGCCTGAGCCGCAACCGCCCTAGAAGCTGACGAACGCGCCGACCATGAACTGTTCGGGATCGTAGGCGCCGCTCGCTTCGCGGTGGCGGTATTCGGCGCGGATGCCGACATCGCTTCCCACCATGTAGCGCGCGCCGAGGCCGTAGATGATCCCGTCCATCGAATCGTCGCGTTCGAACCGCGTGCCGGTGGCGACGTCGGTGACGGTCACGTCGATATGCTCGCCGCCATAGCCGGCGATGCCGTATGCCGCGAAGCCGGGCAGGGGCGCGAGGCCGAGCCGCGCCGTCGCGCTCCAGTTGAAGCGCGCCTGGGTCGTCACTTCGCGGTCGGTCGCGCCGTCGCGGACGAGCGCCGTCGTCTCGCCGGTCGAATCACCGACATTGGCTTCCACCGCCATATAGCCGAGCGGAAAGGCCGGTAGCTCGACGCCGACAAAGGCGCCGTAATCGACGCCGTTGCTCTCGTCGCTGGCGACGATGGTCCCGGGCTCGCCGAACCGGCCGGCGCTGCGTTCCCCGGTGCCCGCTTCGAGACCCATATAGATGTCCGGCACGAAGGGTATGCTCTGGGCCTGCGCGGGAAGGGCGGCAAGCGGCGCGGCGGCAAGGGCGAGAATGGGGGCTATGGTCTTCATTTTTGCGGCGATCCTACTCAATACATTGGGACGAGCGCCCGTCTTGGCCCGAATTGTGGCGAAGGATAGCCGACCGGCCTGCATTCGCGACGAAGCGAATCAGCTTTGCGTCGGGCCGAGTCTCGTCCGATCAGGAGCAGTTCCCGCCATCGCGGAGAAGCGCGCTCGCGCTGGAAAACCGGCATTGCCCGTCATGCCCGACCGGCGGCAAATCCTCCATTCCGGTCTCGACTGATCACATGGCGGCACGGCGCGATGGTAGACGGATAGCGCAATTCGGCCGGCGCCGGTCTGAACTCGCCGGGCCGATCGCGGAGGGGAGCGGTCTTGCCATGAAGGTAGCGGAGATCGCGCTGGACGGGCGCGACAGCACGGGCGCGGAGATCCGGGCCGTCTATGTCAAGAATCCGCCGCATTACGCGATCTACCGCACCGATCAGCGGGTGCTCGTCCATTTCGCCGATGAGGATGAAGACAATCGCCGGCAGCGCGAAAAGATCGCGCCGCTCAGCCCGTTGCGCGGCGAGGTGCGCGGTCTGATAGACGGCTGGCACGGCAGCAAATATGCGAGCTTTCATGCCAAGGCCGTCCGGTTCGACCGGCGGGTATCCGACGCGCTGGTCATGGGCCTGGAGGGCAGCGTCGAAAACGCCGCCGCGCTGCTCGCCACGATCAAGGACGATATCATCGCGGAGCGGACCTCCTGGGCGCGCTTCTATTATATGCTGATCGGCGCGGGCACGGTCATCGCGGTGATCCTGCTGGCGCTCCTCCTCGCCTCGACGATCAATGTGGAGACCGCAAACCCGCTGCTGTTCGCGACGGGAACGGGCGCGCTCGGCGCCTTTTTCTCGATCGCCATCGGCCTGCGCAGCCGGACGATCCTCACCAATCTGCAGATGCGCGACAATGCGTCGGACGCGATATTGCGGATCGTGATCGGCGCGATAGCCGCCGCGCTGCTGGTCTGCCTGTTCCAGACCGAGACCGTCAGCATTCTCAGATTCGGCGACGGTTCGCTGACGCTCGACGCCGCGAATTATGACTGGCGGGTCGTCACCGTTGTCGGCTTCATCGCCGGCTTCCTCGAACGCCTGGTGCCCGACCTGCTCGGCAAGGCGAGCTTCGGCAATGCCCAGACCGGCGCGCCGCCCAATAGCGGGCTGACGCCGACAGCCTCTCCCGCCCCGGCCGTTCTGCCGGCTCTGCCGGTGCCGTCGCGCGCGCCCGCCCCGTCGCCGCCCGGCCCCCGGTCGCCGATGGCGGACCCCGTCGTGGGCGAGACGGAAGCGGAATCGGACCGGATGGACGACGAAATCGACGCCTGCCTCTGCGACGCGCCGGTCGAGGAGGAGCGGGCGACGGCGGATCGGGACCTGCCCCTCGCCGTCGGCGGGGTCGAAGAACCGGACGATGGCGACCGGGCCGGAGCGGCGGCAGCATCATGATGACGGCCGCTTCCGCCACGGTCCCGCCACTCGAGCATGGGAGTCTGCAATGGCCTATACGCTGACCTGGCTGGCGGAAACGCTCGAAGATGCCGGGCTAAAGGTCGCGGAACAGCCCGGCTGGAGGACGCGCGGCCGCGGCGATGTCGGGCGGATCCGGGGCGTGATGTGCCATCACACCGCCGGCCCGGCCCATGGCGTCATGCCGAGCCTGAACGTGATCACCCATGGCCGGCGCGATTTGCCCGGCCCGCTTTCCCAGCTCGGCCTCGGGCGCGACGGCACCTATTTCGTGATCGCCGCCGGGCGGGCCAATCATGCCGGCCGGGGGAAATGGCAGGGGGTGACGAGCGGCAACCGGAGCTTCATCGGTATCGAGGCCGAAAATCGCGGGATCGCGTCCGATCCCTGGCCCGCGGTACAGATGGACGCCTATCGGCGCGGCGTGGCCGCCCTCCTGCGCAAGATCGGCGCCGATGCGAGCTGGTGCTGCGGTCACAAGGAATACGCGTTGCCCCGGGGCCGCAAGCCGGATCCGAGCTTCGCCATGGATCCGTTCCGCCGCGACGTGGCGGCGATCCTGGCCGGGCTGGCCGCGCCGCCGTCGCTGATTCCGGCGGTCGACGCGCATGACCATCCGACCGTGCGGCGCGGCAGCCGCGGCGCGCCCGTCGAAGCGCTGCAGACCATCCTCGAGCTCCAGCCGGACGGCCTATTCGGGCCGCTGACCGAGGCCGCCGTCCGCGCGTTTCAGCGTGAGCACGATCTCGTGCCGGACGGTATTGTCGGCCCAAAGACCTGGGCCGCGCTCGATCCGCGCGATTGACGCGGCGCGCCGCCGCCGGCGCTGCGTTCCAGCGCGCGCCGTTCGCGGCTTGGCCTGACAAAGAAATCCTTCTTTTGCAGCCGGGTCGAATCCCGTTAGGAGGGGCGTATGACCGATACGCCCCGCACGCTGTACGAGAAGATCTGGGATGCGCATGTCGTCGAACGGCGCGACGACGGGACGTGCATCGTTTTTATCGACCGGCATCTCGTCCATGAGGTGACGAGCCCCCAGGCGTTCGAAGGCCTCCGCGCGGCGGGACGGACGGTGCGGCGGCCGGACCTGACGCTGGCCGTGCCCGATCACAACCTGCCGACGACGGCCAGGCGCGACGCGGCCGGCAATCGGGTGCCGACCGCCGATCCGATGTCGGCCAGGCAGCTCGAAGCGCTCGAGGCCAATGCGCCGGCCTTCGGCATCCGCTATATCGACGATGCGGCGCCCGAACAGGGCATCGTCCATGTCGTCGGCCCCGAACAGGGCTTCACGCTGCCGGGCTGCACCTTGGTCTGCGGGGACAGCCACACCGCCGCCCATGGCGCGCTCGGCGCGCTCGCCTTCGGGATCGGCACGAGCGAAGTCGAACATGTGCTGGCGACTCAAACCTTGCTGCTAAAGCAATCGAAAACCATGGAAATCAGGGTCGAAGGCAAGCTGGGGTTCGGCGTTTCACCCAAGGATGTCGTGCTGGCGATCATCGGCAGGATCGGCGCGGCGGGCGGCACCGGCCATGTCATCGAATATACGGGATCGACGATCCGCGACATGAGCATCGAGGGGCGGTTGACCGTCTCCAACATGTCGATCGAGGCGGGCGCGCGCGCCGGACTGATCGCGCCTGACGAGAAGACGTTCGACTATCTGAAGGGGCGGCCGATGGCGCCCGCCGGCGCCGATTGGGACGCGGCGGTGCAATGGTGGCGGTCGCTGCCGACCGACGCGGGCGCGTCGTACGACAGCCGCATCCGGCTCGACGCCGCCGATATCGCGCCCAACGTCACCTGGGGCACGAGCCCGGAAGACGTCGTTCCGATCACCGGCAGCGTGCCGCCGCTAGACAGCTTCGCCGATGCCTCGAAGCGCGCGGCGGTCGAGAAATCGCTCGCCTATATGGGCCTCGAACCCGGGCAGCGGATGCAGGATATCGCGGTCGACGCGATCTTCATCGGCAGCTGCACGAACAGCCGGATCGAGGATCTGCGGGCGGCGGCCGATGTCGTGAAGGGCCGCCGGCTGGCGGACAATGTCTCGCTGGCGCTGGTCGTGCCGGGGTCAGGCCTCGTCAAGCGCCAGGCGGAGGAAGAGGGGCTCGACCGGATCTTCACCGAGGCCGGCTTCGAATGGCGCGAACCGGGCTGTTCGGCCTGTCTCGGCATGAACCCGGACAAGGTTCCGCCCGGCCAGCGCTGCGCCTCCACCTCCAACCGCAATTTCGTCGGCCGGCAGGGGCCGGGCGCGCGCACGCATCTCGTGTCGCCCGCCATGGCGGCCGCGGCAGCGGTGACAGGCAGGCTTACCGATATCAGGGAGATGATGGGATGAGGGGGTTGAAGAGTTTGGGCGTGGCGCTGGCCGTTCTGGCGATGCCGGCTGGCGCACTGGCGCAAGTCGGGGAAACGCCCGATATCGAGATGTGGCGGCTCGATTGCGGCGCCATCGAGATCAGCGATCTGGACGCCTTTTCGGACGGCTATCTCTATGAGGGCCGGGAGGGTGCGTTCACCGACAGCTGCTATCTGATCCGCAATGCCGACCGCTATCTGCTGTGGGACGCGGGTCTGCCCTCGGCGCTGATCGACGCCCCGATGACGCAAGGCATTTTCACCGTTTCGCTGGAGCGCACGATCGCGAGCCAGCTCGCGGAGATCGACGTCGCGGTCGAGGATGTCGATTTTCTCGGCCTCAGCCATCACCATTTCGATCATGTCGGCCAGGCGCCCGATTTTGCGGCATCCACGCTGCTGCTGAACGCCCGGGACGTCGCCGCCCTGCGCGCGGGCGCCAATCCGCAATCGGCGCAGATCCTTGCGCCCTGGCTCGAAGGCGGCGGGACGATCACGGATTTTTCGGGCGATCACGATGTCTTCGGCGACGGCAGTGTCGTCATTCTCGCCATGCCCGGCCACACGCCGGGCCATAGCTCGCTGCTCGTCCGCCTGCCGCAGACCGGCAATGTGCTGTTGACCGGGGATCTCTATCATTTCCGCGAGCAGATCGAGAATGAGGGCGTGCCGCGTTTCAATACGGATCGCGCCGATACGCTCGCCTCGATGGAGCGCTTCACGCAGATCGACGAAGCGC
>NZ_JBQLZM010000064.1:0-4998 GCF_052168275.1 Parasphingopyxis sp.
GCAATCGATTTTTCATATCAACGCATTAGATACGGTCGGAGCGAACGGAGCCCGGCCCATTGAAGCTTGCGACCTACAACATCCACAAGGCGATCGGCGCCGACAAGCGCCGCAATCCGCAGCGCATCCTGAGCGTGCTGGAGGAGCTCGACGCCGACGTCATTACGCTGCAGGAGGCCGACCGGCGGTTCGGCCGCCGCTCGGCCGCGATCCCGCCTTTGCTGCTCGATCTCGACAGCGACTATCAGCCGGTGCCGCTCGACGTGCAGACCGATTCGATGGGCTGGCACGGCAATGCGATACTGGTCCGCAAATCGGCGACGGTCCACCGGCACGACATATTGCATATTCCCTCGCTCGAGCCGCGCGGCGCGGTGATGGCGCATGTCGAATATAAGGGCATGACGCTGTGCGTCTTCGGCATGCATCTGGACCTGTCGGGCCTGTGGCGGCGCAAACAGGCGCATGCGATCATCCGGCTGGCCGAGCAGCATGGCGACGGCCTCCCCACCGTGCTGATGGGCGATCTGAACGAGTGGAGCGCGACCGGGGGATGCCTGCGCGATTTCGGCCGCGTCTTCGACTTCGCCGACGGCGGGCGCAGCTTCCATGCGCGGCGGCCGATCGCGCGGCTCGACCGGATCATGCATTGCGACCGGCTCCGCGCCGTCGCCAGCGGCGTGCATGACGGCGCGGCCGCGCGCAAGGCGTCCGATCACCTGCCGGTCTGGGCGGAGTTCGCGCTCGCGCGGTAGGCCGGGCCGCGCCGGCGCATGACCGGCACGGGCCGGCAGCGGAGCGGGCCATAAGGTCGCGAAAGGGGCCCCGATGTTGCGCCCGGCGGGGCGCGGACGGGCCCGAACGCCCGGTTTTCCCCGGTTCCGGCCGATTTATCCCTCGATACGCGTCCCTTTCGCCAACTTCCGCGCGTTCGACCTCACATCCGCTCGATGATGACCGCCGGCGCCATGCCGCCGGCCGCGCACATCGTGACCAGGCCGAACTGCTTGTCCTGGCGCTCGAGTTCGTCGAGCATCGTCCCGATCAGGACCGAGCCGGTCGCGCCGATCGGATGGCCGAGCGCGATCGCGCCGCCGTTCACATTCACCTTGTCCCGGTCGAGATCGAGATCGCGCTGGAACTTCTCGGCGACCACGGCAAAGGCCTCGTTGATCTCCCACAGGTCGATATCGTCCCGGGTCATTCCGGCCTTTTCGAGCACCTTCTTCGCCGCGGGAACCGGCGCATTGAGCATCAGCGTAGGGTCGTCGCCCATATTGGCGGTGCGCACGATCCGGGCACGCGGCTTCAGCCCATGGGCCTCGGCATAGTCCTTCGAGGCCAGCAGCACGGCCGCCGCGCCGTCGACCACGCCCGAGCTGTTGCCGGCATGATGGAAATGCCTGATCTCGAGATCGGGATATTTCTGGTTGATCAGCGTGCGGAATGTCGTGCCTTTTCCGTCCAGCGGCACGTCGGCGATCTTGGCGAAGCTCGGTTCCAGCTGGGCCAGGCCCTCGGCCGTGGTCTGCGGACGCGGAAATTCTTCCCTGTCCAGCGCGACCGAACCGTCCTCGTTGAGAACGGGAATCAGGCTCCTGTCGAACCGGCCTTCCTCGATGGCGCGCGCCGCACGCCTCTGGCTTTCCAGGCCCACCGCGTCGAGCGCCTCGCGATCGATGCCCTCCATCGACGCGATCGCATCGCCGCATACGCCCTGATGCGATTGCGGATGGATCTTCTGGAGATGGTCGTTGCCCGAGCCCATCATGGCCGGGCCGAGGCCGGCCGCCATTTCCTCGCGGCCGCGATCGGCGGCATAGCTCATCATTTCCGTGCCGCCCGCGACGACCAGGTCTTCCATGCCGGACAGGATCTGCGCCGCCGCGAAACTCACGCTGGTGATGCCGCCGCCGCAGAAGCGATCGAGCGTCGTGCCGGAGGTACGGATGTCGTATCCGGCATCGAGCGCCGCCATGCGCCCCAGATCGCCGCCCTGCTTGCCTTTTTGCGTGGAGGTCGACCAGATCACATCGTCGATATCGGCCGTGTCGACGGCGTTACGCTCGGCGATCGCCTTGAGCACGGTCGCGGCGAGATGCTGCGGGTGAAGATGGGCAAGCGCTCCCTTGCCGGTCTTGCCGATGCCGCGCGGCGTGCGGCAGGCGTCGATGATATAGGCTTCGGCCATGGAGATTGTCCTTTCGTGATCGGGCGTTTTCCGGTCCGCCCCTGCAGGCTGTCTAGAGTTCCGAAAACGCCTTGTCCTTGTCCACGCGGATGTCGGTCGGCAGGCCCAGCACGCGTTCGGCGATGATGTTCTTCAGGATTTCGTCGGTGCCGCCGGCGATGCGCAGACCCGGCGCCCACATCAGGCTTTCCTGGAAGATGGCGTCGGCCGGCGCCTTGTCCCTGTCGATGATCAGCCCGTAATGGTCCTGCATCTCGACCGCATTGTTGCAGATGTCCTGCAGATGGTTGGCGGTGATGATCTTGCCGATCGAATTTTCCGGCCCCGGCGTCTCGCCGCGCGACAGCGCCGTCTGCGTGCGGAATTTGGTCAGATTATAGCCCTGGGCCGCGACGTACCAGTCGGCGAGCTTTTCGCGGAACGCCTGGTTGCCCAGCGTCCCCGCGTCGCGCGCATAATCCATGATCTCCTGCCAGTCCGGCCCCGGCGATCCGCCGACTGCCAGCCGCTCGTTCATCAGCGTCACGAGCGCGACCTTCCAGCCCTGGCCCGGCTCGCCGAGCCGGTCGCTGTCGGGAATCCGCACATCGGTGAAATAGACCTCGTTGAACTCGCTGCCGCCCGACGCCTGGTGAATCGGCCGCACCTCGACGCCCGGCGCCTTCATGTCGACGATGAACATGGTGAGGCCCTTATGCTTGGGCACTTGCGCGTCGGTCCGCACGAGCAGGATTCCGAAATCCGAATAATGGGCGCCCGATGTCCAGACCTTCTGGCCGTTCACCACCCAGTCGTCGCCGTCCCTGACCGCCTTGGTCTTGAGTCCGGCCACGTCCGAACCCGCGGACGGCTCCGAGAAGAGCTGGCACCAGATCTCCTCGCCGTGCAGCGCCTTGTGGACATACCGCTCCTTGTGCGCGTCCGATCCGAAGGCGATGACGGTCGGGATGCACATGCCGAGGCCGATCGCGAACGGCCCGGTCGGCGCGTCGAACTTCGATTCTTCCTGGTTCCAGATCACCTGCTGCATCGGCGTGCCGCCGCGTCCCCCGATTTGCTCGGGCCAAGTGATCTGGGCGAAGCGGTTTTCGGCCTTCACCTTCTGCCATTGCTTGGCGCGTTCCAGCATCCTGTCGCGTGGTTCGCGGCCCCGGATCGCGTTGGCGGCCTTGGGCTCCAGATGCCGTTCGAGAAAGGCGCGGGCCTCGGCGCGGAATTCCGCTTCTTCGGGCGTGTCGTTGAAATCCATTTTTCCCAGTTCCTTATTTATGACTGGTTGTCATTGCGAGCGCAGCGAAGCAATCCAGAGTCGCAAATGACTGCGCCTGAAGCTCTGGATTGCAGCGTCGGCCCGAAACAAGTTCGGGCCTCCTCGCAATGACGCGTGTGACTAAGCCGCATTGCGAACCTCCAATGCCCGCACCAGCTTTTCCTTCCAGACGGACGGGGCGCCCGCCTGCACGGCGAGCAGCTTGGCGCGCCGGTAATAGAGGTGGCAATCGACCTCCCAGGTGAAGCCCATGCCGCCGTGCGTCTGGATATTCTCCTTGCTCGCGAACCAATAGGCTTCGCTGGCGGCGACGCGGGCCGCCGCCGCGGCTTCGGGCAGTTCCGCCGCATCGGTCGAAAGCGCCCAGGCGCCGTAATAGGCGTTGGAGCGCGCGACCTCGTTCTTCACATACATGTCGGCGAGCTTGTGCTTGATCGCCTGGTTGCCGCCGATGGGCCGGCCGAACGCCTGGCGTTCCTTGGCATAGTCGGTCGCCATCTCCAGGCATGCCGCCGCGCCGCCGATCTGTTCGAAGGCGATGAGCACGGCGGCGCGGTTCAATATCTGCGCGTAGAGGCTTTCGCCATCGCCTTGCGCGCCGAGCCGCTCGGCGGTGGCGCCGTCGAAAGCGATTTCGGCATGGCTGCGCGTCGGTTCGATGGTCTCGACCGTCGTCCGCGAGACTCCCTCCTGATCGAGCGCGACCAGCACGAGGCTCGTGCCGCTGCCGTCCTTGGCGAGCACGACCGCATGGGTCGCCACGTCGCCGTCGGTCACCGGGATCTTGGTGCCGCTGAGGGCGCCGTCCCTGAACTCGGTCGTGAGCCTCGCAGTGTCCACCGCCCCGGGGCCCTCCGAGGCGGCGATGCAGCCGATCACCGATCCGTCGGCGACTCCCGGCAGCAGGTCCGCCTTTTGCGCATCCGTTCCCGCCAGCTTCAGCGCTTCGACGAAGAAATAGGCGGTGGACGCGAAGGGGATCGGGGCGAGGGCGCGGCCCAGCTCTTCCGCGATCACGCACAGTTCGAGCATGCCGAGGCCGAGCCCGCCATGCTCTTCGCCGATCGCCGTGCCGAGCCAGCCCATCTCGACGATCTGCCGCCACAGCGCTTCATGGTGGCTCTTCGTCTCGTCATCCAGCACCTCGCGGACCTCGGCGGTCGTGCATTTGGCGGCCAGGAACTTGCGCGCCTCTTCGCGCAGGAATTTCTGGTCGTCGGAAAAATCGAAATTCATGCGGCAACATCCTTCCTGTTCAGCGCCTCGGATGACGGCATCGCGGCCCCGAATTCCGGATCATGACCGTAGAAGATCCGGGCACCCTGTTTGCGGCGCGCCGCCAATGTCTGGAGCGAACGGGGCTCGCCGTCGAGGAAAAAGCGCGCCGCCGGGTGATCGGGCCGCAGGCAAAGGCGAACGGCAGGACCCCGTGTCGGAGTGCGTCCGCATCGCCATCCCCGCACCCCTCTCACCCCGCACCCGTCGTCCTGTCGGACCGCCGGGCGATCTCCGGCCACAGGCCATCCGCGCCGAGCCC
>NZ_JBQLZM010000065.1:0-26659 GCF_052168275.1 Parasphingopyxis sp.
GATCCGGTCGAGCAGGCGCGCGTCTATGACGCGGCCGAAGCCGACGAGCTCTGCTTTCTCGATATCACCGCCAGCCACGAGGAACGCGACACGTTGCTCCACATCGTCGAGCGGACGGCGGCGGTCTGTTTCATGCCGTTCACCGTCGGCGGCGGCGTCCGCACGCCCGACGATGCGCGGCGGTTGCTCCTCGCCGGCGCCGACAAGGTCGCGGTCAACAGTGGGGCGGTCGCGCGACCCGAGCTCGTCCGCGACATGGCCGAGCGCTTCGGCAGCCAGTGCGTCGTCGGATCGATCGACGCGCGGGCGGACGGCAAGGGCGGCTGGGAGATATTCACCCATGGCGGGCGGCGCGGGACCGGGATCGACGCGGTCGCCCATGCCCGGCGGCTCGCGGAACTGGGCGCCGGCGAGCTGCTCGTGACGTCGATGGACCGTGACGGCACGAAGGACGGCTATGACCTCGAACTGACGCGCTCCATCGCCGACAGCGTGACCGTGCCCGTCATCGCCTCGGGCGGGGTCGGCACGCTCGACCATCTGGTCGAAGGTATCCGCGACGGCCATGCCGACGCCGTGCTCGCCGCCTCGATCTTCCATTTCGGCACGCACAGCATCGCCGAAGCCCGGGCCGCCCTTGCCGCGGCCGGAATCCCGGTCCGCAGCACGAGGATCGTCGGGTAACTTTACACTAACCATAGTCCGCAATCCGGAATTAACCATTGCGCATCCGAAACAAGCGCCATGTGCGGGAACTGGCCGGATTCTTGCGTGATAAACGCCGTATTCACCATTTCAGGAGCGCGGATGTCCCTCGCCCGCATCATCGCCGCCTTTCTGGCCGCCATCGCGATCGGCGCCACACCCGCTTTGGCGGCAGCGATCAGCATCGATGCGCCCGGCGATATCGCGCTGTTCGCGCTTGGCGTGACGGGGTTGCTCGTTGGCCGTCAGATCAGCAAGCGGCGGAAAAAGAACGGCTCGGACAAACCCGGTTGACGACCGGAGTGCGCCCGCGCAGAGGCTGATCCATGGCCAAAACGCTGACCCGCCTCGAATCCGTCATCCGCGACCGCAAGAATAGCGGCGGCAAATCCTCCTATGTCGCCAAGCTGCTCGGCAAGGGGCGGGGGAAGGTTGCCCAGAAATTCGGCGAGGAAGCGGTCGAGACGATCGTGGCGGCGCTTGCCGAGGACGACGAGGCGCTGGTCGGCGAAGCCGCGGACGCGCTCTTCCATTTGCTGATCCTGCTTGCCGAACGCGACATCCCGCTCGCCGACGTGCTGGCCGAACTCGAGCGGCGCGAGGGCATGTCGGGCCTCGCCGAAAAGGCCGCGCGCAAAGACTAGCTGCAGTGGAGCCGGCCCGAGCCGATCGTGCTCGACCGGCACCGCGCGCCGCCCCGCACCGTGACATCGCCCGATCCGACGAACGAGGCCTCGACCGTGTCGGTGGCATAGGCCTCGACGTCGCCCGAGCCGGCAATGGCGACGTCGAGACGGCGGGTCCGGAAATCGCCGGCCGCGACATCGCCCGATCCGGCGATGTCGAGCGCGACCTCGCCGGCCGTCCCGGCAACGCTCAGGTCTCCCGATCCCGCAATCTCGAATTCCGCGCGATCGGTTTGCAGCGATTCGATAACGATGTTCCCCGATCCGGCGATCGACGCTTCGAAAGCCCGGGCCGTGAACCGGCCGATGCTCATGTCGCCCGATCCGGAAAGCGAAACGCCGTTCAGCGCCGGCAGGCTGATATAGATCGTCGCCGGCCGGCCTTCGGGGCGCATCCGACGGCGGTTATGGCCCTCGCGATATTCGATCCTGAGTACGCGATCTTCGACCGCAAATGCCAGCTCGTCGAGAATGGTACTGGCCCCTTCGGCGCGCACCGCGAATTCCCCGCCCTGGACGATTTCGACAGTGTCCGGCGTCGCGAGCGACACCCTGTCGAAGCCGCTCAGCGCGTAGTCGCGCGTCATCGAAACGCCGGCCGTAGAGCGCGCCTGGGCGGTGGTGTCCCGCGCCGCCGCCTGGCCCTCCCGGGCCGCTCCGTTCGTGCACGCGGCCGCCGCGGCCAGCAGCGCCCATACAGTCATGGCCCGCATCGCATCCTCCCTTTCGAGGGCGGAGAATTAGCGCATGAACGCAATTACGACAAGTGCCGTTTATCGTGCGGGGCCGGTCCTTCGTCGGATTCCGGCTAGCTGCAGCGCATATCGCCCGAGCCGACCGAGTTGGACCGGCACTCGGCCCCGCCGCGCACCCGGATGTCGCCCGAACCGAGAAGGTTGCCCTCGACCCGCTCCGTCGCATGGAGTTCCACATTGCCCGATCCCGCGATCGAGATGTCGGCCCGCCGCACGCGCAGGTCGGCCGCCTCAATGTCGCCGGACCCGGCGATCCCGATCTCGAGGTCGGCGACGGTTCCGGCCGCCTGGATATCGCCGGACCCGGCGATATCGAATTCGGCGCGATCCGCTTCGAGCGCCGCGATGGCCAGGCTGCCCGATCCGGCGATCGATACCGCGAAATCGTCGGCTTCGGCGCGCGCGATCCGCATGTCGCCCGAACCGGCGACGGAGGCGCCGTTGATCGCCGGCATGGTGATAAAGACCGTCGCCGGATCGTCGCCGATACTGAGCCCGCGACCGCTCTCGCGGCCGATCCGGAGCGTCCCGCTGCGGATTTCGAACTCGAGCCGCTCGACCACTTCGTCATCGCCTTCGACCCGGATATCGAAAGCGTCGCCCAACGTTATTTCGACATTGTCGGGCCCGCGCAACGAAACCGCGTCGAATTCCGCCAGCTCCAATTCGCTCAGCGGCCGGCCGTTCGACAGGCCGTCTCCGTCGAAGTTGATCCCCGATCCGCAGGCCGCGACGGCCAGCGCCGAAAGCGAAACCAGAAACGCGCGCATTATCTTTCTCCCAGCTGTATTGTTATCGTAATACAGCGATACGCTGATGTTGGCAAGCCTCAGCCGGCGGCGCCCGGTTTCGCCGGCATATCCTCGCAGACGCTCTCGACATCGCCGTCGCGCGCTATTTCGCCCGCCTCCTCGGCCTCGATTTCGTCATGGCTCTGATGCAAGGGCGCGAAGCGCAGCAGCAGGAAACCGACCAGGCCCGACACGGCCGAACCCAGCAGTACGCCGATCTTGGCTTCCTCGATCAGCAGCGCATTGCCGGGGAAGGCGAGGCCGCCGATGAACAGGCTCATCGTGAAGCCGATGCCGCAGAGCATCGCCGTGCCGTAGATCTGCAACCAGGTGGCGCCGCGCAACTTGCCGGCAATGCCGAACTTCACGGCCAGCCAGACGCTGCCGAAAATGCCGATCTGCTTGCCGACGAACAGGCCGAGCGCGATGCCGAGCGGCAGCGGCGCGAGGATCTGGTCGAGACCCATGCCGTCGAGATTCACGCCGGCATTGGCGAAACCGAAGACGGGCACGATGAAAAAGGCGCTCCACGGTGCGACGGCATGTTCCATCCGGTGCAGCGGGCTGTCGACCGCGTCGGGCGCGCCCGGCGTTTTCGTGATCGGGATCATCATCGCGGCGAGCACGCCGGCGATCGTCGCATGGACGCCCGAAAGCAGCACGCAGTACCAGAGCAGGCCGGACAGCAGGACATAGGGCAGGAGGCGCCGCACCCCGGTGGCGTTCAGATAGTACATCACCGCCAGCACGAGCACCGAGGCGAACAGCCAGATCGTCGAGAGCGACGGCGTATAGACGAGCGCGATGATCGCCACTGCGCCCATATCGTCGACGATCGCCACGGTGACGAGAAACAGCTTGAGCGACGTGGGCGCGCGCTTGCCGAGCAGGGCGAGAACGCCGATCGCGAACGCGATGTCGGTCGCCGCCGGAATCGCCCAGCCGTTGACGAGTTCGCCATAATCCCATGTGACGAACAGGAAGATCGCGGCCGGGACCGCCATGCCCGCCACTGCCGCGATGATCGGCAGGCGGCGCTTGTCCCAGCTCGACAGCCGCCCGTCGACGAATTCGCGTTTGATCTCGAGGCCGACGAGGAAGAAGAAGATCGCCATCAGCCCGTCATTGATCCACAAATGGAGCGTCATCGGCCCGAGCTTGCTCGTGAGTTCGGGGCTCAGGATCGGCCCCATATCGGCGTTGAGCAGGTGGTGATAACTGTCGTAGAGCGCGCTGTTGGCGACGATCATCGCCAGCACCGCCGCCGCCATCAGCACGATGCCGCCCGCCGCTTCGCTGTTCAGGAACTTTCTCAGCGCAGATCGCACGCCCAAGCGTTCAGCCATGTTCACTCCCTCGTTTCGCGGATGCTCTAGAGCGGAATCCCGGCGATGAAAACAGCCCGCGCTTCCGTGATTTGCTCTTTTCGCCTATAAGGCGCGCCGTCGCCATCGGGACTGGCGCGCGGGGAGAGAATGCACGGGGGCGGAGCGGTTCTGGAACTTGCCGAACTGGCGTTTCGCGAACTGGCCCTGTTCGCAGCCTTCGGCTTTCTGCTCGGTGCGCTCGACAATCTCGCCATAGATCTACTCTGGCTCCGGCGGATGATCCGGCGGCTCGCCGGGCGGCGCGACGCCGCGCCCTGGGCGATAGCCGATCTGCCGGCGCCCGATCGTCCGGGCCGCCATGCGGTTTTCATCCCCGCCTGGGACGAAGCCGCCGTGATCCGCGCGATGCTCGAAAACACGGTCTGGCGCTTCGCGGGCCAGGACTATCGGCTGTTCGTCGGCTGCTATCCGAACGATCCGGCAACCCGGGCGGAGATCGAAGCGGTCGCCCGCCGCGCCGCCAACGTCCGCATGGTCGTCTGCCCGGACCCTGGCCCGACGACCAAGGCCGACTGCCTGAACACGCTGTGGAGGGCGCTGGAAAGGGAAGAGGCCGACAGCGGAACGCGGTTCAAATCGGTCATCCTGCACGATGCCGAGGATGTCGTTCATCCCGAGGAGATCGCGTTGTTCGACAGGCTCATCGAACGGCACGACCTGGTGCAGATACCGGTCGTGCCGCTTCCGCATCCGCGATCGCGCTGGGTCGCCGGCCATTATTGCGACGAGTTCGCCGAAGCCCATGGCAAGGACCTCGTCATTCGCGACAGCCTCCACGCGGGCGTGCCGTCGGCCGGTGTCGGCTGCGCGCTCGCGCGGGACGCGCTCGGCGCGCTGGCGGCAGAACGCGGCGGCCTCCCCTTCGATGCCGACAGCCTGACCGAGGATTACGAACTCGGCCTGTCGCTCGCCGAACGCGGCCGAAGCGGAACGTTCGTCCGGTGCCGTGGCGGGGACTCGCAAGGTTTGATCGCGGTCCAGGCGCATTTCCCAGCCACGCTGGCCGAAGCGGTCCGCCAGAAAACGCGCTGGGTTGCCGGCATCGCGCTCTATGGCTGGGAGCGGCTGGGTTGGCATGGCGGCGTCGCGGATTTCTGGATGCGCGTGCGCGACCGCAGCACGATCCTCGCCGCGCTGGTGCTGCTCGCCGCCTATCTGGCGATGCTGATCGGGTTCGTCCTGCTGATCGCTGCACTGGCGACCGATTACACGCTTCCCCCGATGACGCCGGTGCTCGCGCTCCTGCTCGGCATCAACTTCGGGCTGTTGCTCTGGCGGCTCGCCGTCCGCGCGATGTTCACCGGGTTCGTTTACGGACGGCGCGAGGCCATGCGCGCCGTTCCCCGGGCCATCGTATCGAACATCATCGCGATGATCGCGGCGCGGCGGGCGATGACGCATTACGTCTTCGCCCGCCGCGATCGCCCGCCGGCCTGGGACAAGACCCGGCACATCTTTCCCGAAACCGCGGTCCCGCGGCCATGATCCAGCTCACCCCACCCGTCCGCTTCATCGCGACGATCCTCACGACCTGGATCGTCTTGCGGATCGCGTTCTGGGCGCCGGCAGAGATTCCGCCGCTGCTGCTCGACCGTCCCAGCCCCTTTCTGCCCGACCTGTCCTCGCTGCCGCTATTCGACAGATCCCGACCGGGAGCAACGGCCGCGCCTGTCGGACGGACCTTCCGGGAGATCTTCGCAAACCGACTGCGCGACGAACGCGCCGCCGCCGCGCCGCCGTCCCCGCCCGGGCATTGCGGCGCCCGCTGTCAGCGTATCTTTCTCGCCGCGCATATGCCGCCGCTCAGCCAGCCTCTGCTGATGCGGTTTGCCCGGCGGCCCTCGCGGCTGCCGTCCCCGCCGCTGGCCCGTCCCGCCGCGTCCTCGCCCTTCAGCCTCGCCGCCTGGGTCCAATGGCGGTCCGGAGACGGCGTCGAAGCGCTGGCCGATGACGGCGAGCTCGGTGGCAGCCAAGCGGGCATCCGGGCGCGCTACCGGATCGTCCGCGCCGCCGGGTTCGAGGCGGCACTCGCCGCGCGGCTGTCGCGGCCGATCGAGCGCGACAATGGCGCCGAAGCCGCCATCGGAGTCGCCGTTCGCCCCGCCGCCGACATACCGGTCGAGCTGACCGCGGAGCGGCGGATCGCGCTCGACCATGGCGGCCGCGATGCCTGGGCGATCGGGATCGCCGGCGGCGTCTATCGTCGGCCTCTGCCCTTCGGACTGGAGCTCGACGGCTATGCCCAGGCTGGAGTCGTCGGCGCGCGGAGCCGCGATCTCTACGGGGACGCCGCGCTGATCGTGTCGCGGCCCGTCCCGCTCGGCGGACGCGGGACGCTATCGTTCGGCGGCGGGGTCTGGGCCGGGGCGCAACCCGGCGCATCGCGGGTCGATATCGGGCCCGAAGCCAGCGTCCGACTGCCGGTGGGGAATGGCGGGGTTCGGCTTTCGCTGAGCTGGCGCGAGCGCGTCGCGGGATCGGCCGCGCCCGGGTCCGGGCCGGCGCTCACGCTCGGCGCGGATTTCTAGCCGCCAGCAACCGGCAACCGCAGACTCCATCTTCCGCTGGCCCCGTAAAATCGGTAGGCCGGAACAAGCATGGATATCTACCTCCCGATCGCCGAAATCTCCGTCAATGCGCTGCTCATCATCCTGCTCGGCGGCGTGGTCGGGATCCTGTCGGGCATGTTCGGCGTCGGCGGCGGTTTCCTGACGACGCCGCTCCTCATATTCTCGGGCATCTCGCCGGCTGTCGCCGTCGCCTCGGCGACCACCCAGATCACGGGCGCCAGCGTTTCCGGCGTCACGGCCCATGCCCAGCGCAAGGGCGTCGATTTCCGGATGGGCGGTGTCCTGATCGCCGGCGGGGTATTGGGCACCATCTTCGGCGGCATCCTGTTCCTCCGCCTGCAGCAGGCCGGGCAGATCGATGTCGTCGTCGCGATGCTCTACATCATTCTGCTGACCAGCATCGGCGTGCTGATGATTCGCGAGGCCTGGACGGTGATCCAGGCCCGGCGCACGGGCATCCCGATCAAGCCGCCGGTGCGCCGCCATCACCCGCTCGTCGCCGCGCTGCCGCTGCGCTGGCGCTTCTACGGCTCGGGCCTCTACATCTCGCCGCTGGCGCCGCTCGGCGTCGGCTTCGTCGTCGGCACGCTGACCGTGATGCTCGGCATCGGCGGCGGCTTCGTCCTGGTGCCGGCGATGATCTACCTGCTCGGCATGTCGACGCGCGTGGTGGTCGGCACCTCGCTGTTCCAGATCCTGTTCGTCGCCGCGGCGACGACGATGGTCCACGCGCTGACGACCCAAGCCGTCGATATCGTGCTCGCCATCCTGCTCCTGATCGGCAGCGTCACGGGCGCGCAGATCGGCGCGCGCCTGTCGACGCGGATCAACGCCGAATGGCTGCGCCTGTTCCTCGCTGCGCTCGTCATCATCGTCGCGGTCCGCATGGCGCTCGGCCTCGGCTGGCGACCCGACGAAATCTACTCGATCGAGATCACATGAGGCGGTTTGCTCCCCTGCTCCTGCTGCTCGTCTGCGTGCCGATTCTGATGGGCCAGGCGCGGCCGCGGCTCGTGCCCGCCGTCGATCAGGAGCGGATCGAGATCATCTACAGCTTCACCGGCGCCGAACTCATGGTCTATGGCGCGATCCTGCACCCCGGCGGCCGCGTCCCCGACGAGCCGGTCGATATTGTCGTCGTCCTCAAGGGACCCGAGCAATCGATCCTCGTGCGCGAGAAACAGCAGCGCATGGGGATCTGGATGAACGCCGCGCAGGCGCGCTTCCGCTCCGCTCCCGCATTCTACGCGCTGGCCAGCGCCCGGCCGATTGACGAGATTGTCGACGAGCGCACGGCCGCGATCTACGAACTCGGGATCGACAGCCTGCAACTGTCGCCGGCCAGCGCCAATCCGCCCGAAGAAGCACAGCGCTTCGACGAGGGGCTGGTCGACCTGAGGGGACGCAACGGCCTCTATGTCGAGCAGACCGGTGCGGTCGAGGTCACCGAGGGCGTGCTCTACAATGCGCGGATCGACATCCCGGCGCGCGTCCCGGTCGGCGACTATACGGCCGAGACCTTCCTGATCCAGGACGGGCGGGTGCTGGCGGGCGAGGTTCGCGAAATCCGCATCGACAAGTCGGGCTTCGAGCGGTTCGTGGCCAATGCCGCCGAAAATAACGGTTTTCTCTACGGCCTCGTCGCCGTCCTCGTCTCGCTGCTGCTCGGCTGGATTGCCGGAATCGCGTTCCGCCGGATCTGATCCGGTACGGGTTTAGTAAGCGAAAAATTTACCGTTCCGCGCCTAAGGTTCCACACTTTGAAAAACCGTGGAATTGGGTGGGTTTCGACATGGACGATTTTGGCACTTTCCGACCGGTAAACGAGGTCGAGTCGAACACGGCGTCGCTCGAGGGCAACATGGTCCCGCGCGATCAGGGTATCGTTATCGGCCATGTGACCGAAATCGCCGGTTCCAGCTCGCGCATCGCGGTGAATGCGGAGATGCTCGACAAGGTGCGCTCGGACCCCGATCCCACGCTCGCCATGGCGGGCCAGGTCGGCAGCCAAGTGAAAATCCGGGTCGATAACAGCTGGCTCGTCGCCAATATCCGGACGCTCGCCGCCGATTCCAACGACAGCGGCTCGGTCAACGCCTATATCGATTTTCTCGGCGAGGGCGTTGCCGTCGAGGGCACGAACCGGGTGAAGGGTTTTCGCCGCGGCGTAACCCGCTTCCCGATTCCGGGTACGCCGGTCATGGCGGTGTCGGACCGGGACATGCGCGAAATGTTCGCCACCGAAAGCCGGCCGCATATCGAGATCGGCAATATCTACCCGACCAAGGATATTCGCGGCGCGCTCTATATCGATGCAATGCTCGGCAAGCATTTCGCGGTGCTCGGGTCGACGGGTACCGGTAAGTCGACCAGTGTCGCGCTGATCCTCCACCGGATCTGCGAACTCGCGCCCGAAAGCCATATCGTGATGGTCGATCCGCACGGCGAATACAGCGCCGCCTTCAAGAATGCCGGCGAGATTTTCGACGTCAACAATATCCAGCTCCCTTATTGGCTGATGAACTTCGAGGAGCATTGCGAGGTCCTGATCACGACGTCTGGCGCTGACAAGCAGCGCGACCGCGACATCCTGGCCAAATGCCTGCTCGCGGCCCGCAGCAAGAGCCGGCTCGCCGAAGAGATTCCGCGGCTCACGGTCGACAGCCCGATACCCTATCTCCTGTCCGATCTGCTCTCGCTGATCACGACCGAGATGGGCCATCTCGATTCGGCCAACGACACCGCGCCCTATATGCGCCTCAAGAGCAAGATCGAGGAGCTCAAGGCCGATCCGCGCTACAGCTTCATGTTTTCGGGCATGCTGGTTGCCGACACGATGGCGGAGTTCGTCGCCCGGGTGTTTCGCCTGCCCGGCAACGGCAAGCCGATTTCGATCGTCGACGTGTCAGGCGTTCCGTCCGACATCACCTCGGTCGTGGTCGCCGTGCTTTCGCGCATGGTCTTCGATTATGCGATCTGGTCGCGCAACGAAGCGCAGCGCCCGATCCTGCTGGTCTGCGAAGAGGCGCACCGCTATATTCCGGCCGGCCATATCGAGGAAACGTCCGCCGTCGGCGACATTCTCAGCCGGATCGCCAAGGAAGGCCGCAAATACGGCGTTTCGCTGGGCCTCGTCACGCAGCGCCCGTCGGACCTGGCCGAGGGCGTGCTGTCGCAATGCGGCACGATCATCGCCATGCGCCTCAACAACGACCGCGACCAGGCGCATGTCCGCGCCGCCATGCCCGAGGGCGCCCGCGGCTTCCTCGACGTGATCCCGGCGCTGCGCAACCGCGAATGCATCGTCTGCGGCGAAGGTGTTTCCGTGCCGATCCGCATCGCCTTCGACAATCTCGAGGAAGAGAAACGCCCGGCTTCGGCCGACCCCGTCTTCTCGGAACTCTGGACGCATGTCGGCGACGAGAAAGGCATCGTCGACCGGACGATCAAGCGCTGGCGCAGCCAGGGGCGGTAAGCGGTTATCGCGCGCCCCTCGGAGCGCGGTGGAGTGCTCCGGACCGGGCCTTCCCGCAACGCTTCAGTTCTCTTTCTTCCGACGGTGCCCGCGCGCTAGCGACGGTCTGACGCGCTAAAGCCTTCTCGCCGAGAAGGTATCGCAGGCCGCCGGATCGCCGCTCTCCATGCCGCGGCGAAGCCAGCGCTGGCGCTGTTCCGACGTGCCGTGCGTGAAGCTTTCCGGCACGACATAGCCCTGCGCCGCGCGCTGCAGCGTGTCGTCGCCGATCGCCGCGGCGGCGCGCATTCCTTCCTCCAGATCGCCGGGCTCCATCGCGTCGCGTTCGCGGTTGGCCCAGACGCCGGCATAGCAATCGGCCTGCAGCTCCATCCGCACCTGCAGCGCATTGCCCTCTTCGCGGCTTGCGCGCTGTTGCTGGCGGCGGACATCGGCGGAGATGCCGGTGATCGTCTGGATGTGGTGGCCGACCTCGTGCGCGACGACATAGGCTTGGGCGAAATCGCCGCCCGCGCCGAGTTCGGTGCGCAGCTGGGTGAAGAATTCGGTGTCGAGATAGATTTTTCGGTCGGCCGGGCAGTAAAAGGGCCCCATCGCCGAATCCGCGGCGCCGCAGCCCGAACTGCCGCGATTGTCGTAAAAGACGAGCGTTGCCGGGACATAGCGCTCGCCGCGTTCGGCGAATATCTCGCTCCAGCGATCCTCGGTCGAGGCGAGGACCTGTGCCACGAAGCGATCGGTTTCGTCCTGGATCGCCTGTTCGCCGCGCGTCACTTCGCCGCCGCCGGCCGGGCCGCCGCTGCCGTCGGTCAGGCCGAGATTGCCGAGCCCGCCGCCCATGTACGACATCACGAGGAAGACGATCACGATCAGCGCGATCGAGCCGCAGCCGAGCTGGCCGCGCCCGCTCGCCGGGATCGGGATCGGCATGCCGCCGCCCCTTCGCCCGCCGCCGAGCCCGCCGGGTATGCGGAAGCCGCCCCGGCCTCCTCCCGTCTGCCGTTCGATATTGCTGCTGGTTCTCCGGCCGCCCAAGCGCATGCGATTCTCTCCCTCTTCCCATCCAGACAATGCGCGGGGAGCGAGAGAGTTGCAATCGGGGCTGGCATCGGCGCGGGGGACGGGTAGACAGGCGGGCGATTGACCCCGTCACATGAAAGGCCCCGCCATGTTTCTGAAAGGCAAAACCGCGATCGTTACCGGCTCCACCTCGGGCATCGGCCTTGCCTATGCCAAGGCGCTCGCCGCCGAGGGGGCGAGCGTGATGATCAACGGGTTCGGCGACGCGGACGAAATTGAGGCGGAACGCGCGGCGCTCGAAGCGGCGTCGGGCGCCAGGGCCGCCTATTCGGATGCCGACATGTCCGATCCGGCGGCGATCGAGGCGATGGTGACGCAATGCGCCGAAGAACTCGGCACCGCCGATATCGCGATCGCCAATGCGGGCATCCAGCATGTCTCGCCGATCGAGGATTTCCCGGTGGAAAAATGGGACGCGATCATCGCGATCAACCTCTCCTCGGCCTGGCATCTCGCCCGGCTCACGGTACCGGCGATGAAGCAGAAGGGCTGGGGCCGGATCATCTGCACCGCCTCGGCCCACTCGCTTGTCGCCAGCCCGTTCAAATCGGCCTATAACGCGTCGAAATTCGGGGTCGCGGGGATCGTCAAGACCGTCGCGCTCGAAACCGCGCAGGACGGCATTACCGTCAACTGCATCAGCCCCGGCTATGTCTGGACGCCGCTGATCGAGAAACAGATTCCCGACACGATGCGGGCCCGGGGGATGACCCGCGACGAGGTCATCAACGACGTCCTCCTCGCCGCCCAGCCGACCAAGCAGTTCGTAACGCCTGAACAGGTGGCGAACTTCGCCCTCTATCTGTGCCGCGACGAGGCGGCCTCGATCACCGGCGCGAACCTCTCGATGGATGGCGGCTGGACCGCGCAGTAGCGGGCTGGCCTGTATCGGGAGGATAGGATAGGCTGATGGGCATGACGGGGCGCGTGCACGCAATCTTTGCAGCGATACCAGCGGCTTTGCTGCTCTCTTCCTGCGCCTACACGACCGGGGTGACGGGGCCGGAGGCGGGCTCCAATCCCGACCAGGAATTGCCGACCTTCTGGCAGTCGATCGCCACGCCGGACGATCGCCGCCGGATCTCGAACTGGCGGCGCGCCTTCCGCGAGGGCGTGGCGGACGCGGCGGCGGGCGGCCATGCGAACGAAGTGGCGGCCGAAGGCGTGCTGTTGCGCCCCGATGCGGGTCTGGCGGATCCCCGCCCGCCGGCCGGCGACTATCGCTGCCGCTTCATCAAGCTCGGTTCGCAGGGCAGCGTACCCTTGTCCTTCGTCGCCTATCCCTGGTTCCGCTGCCGGATCGACGACCAGGGCGAGACGCTGCGCTTCCGGAAACTCACCGGATCGCAGCGCCCGAGCGGCACCTTCTATCCTGAAAACCGGCTGCGGATGATCTTTCTCGGCGTGCTCGAGCTGGGCGACGAAACGCGGTCCCATGTCTATGGCCGCGACGCCAATCGCGACATGGCCGGGACGCTCGAACGGATCGGCGATGCGCGCTGGCGCATCGTGCTGCCCTATCCGCGCTTCGAGTCGCTGGTCGACGTGCTCGAACTCGTGCCGGAAGACGCCCGGCCGCCGGACCGTCCCGCCCAATAGAGAATATGACAGAGAGCCGAGCCCAGGAGAGTTTCATGCGCCATCTGCTTTACGCCCTGCCCCTGCTGGTCGCCGCGCCGGCCCATGCGGACGAGCTGCGCGACGCGGTCGCCGCGGACATGCCCGAGTTGATGGAGCTTTACCGCCATCTCCATGCCAATCCCGAACTCTCCTTCCAGGAAGACGACACCGCCGCGCATCTCGCGGCGATCGTCGAGGAACTGGGCTTCGCGGTCACTACCGGGGTCGGCGGGCACGGCGTCGTCGCGGTGATGGAAAACGGACCCGGTCCGGTGCTGCTGATGCGGGCCGATATGGACGGGCTACCGGTCGAGGAACAGACAGGCCTGCCATTCGCCAGCACGGTCGTGGCGACGACCGACGAGGGCATCGAGTCCCATGTCATGCATGCCTGCGGCCATGACACCCATATGGCCGCCTGGGTCGGCGCGGCGCGGCAGCTAGTGGCGCGCCGCGACCAATGGTCGGGGACGCTGGTCGCGATCCTGCAACCGGCCGAAGAGCGTGGTGCGGGGGCGCGGATGATGCTCGAGGACGGGCTCTACGAACGGTTTCCCAAGCCCGATTATGCGATCGCCTTCCATGACGCGGCCTCGGCGCCGGCCGGATCGATCGGCGTCGTTCCCGGCTGGGCGATGGCCAATGTCGACAGCGTCGACATCCATGTGCGCGGCGTGGGCGGCCACGGCGCCTATCCGCATACGACGCGCGACCCGATCGTGCTCGGGTCGCGGATCGTCGGCGCGCTGCAGACGCTGGTCAGCCGCGAGGTCGATCCGCAGCAGCCCGCCGTCGTAACGGTCGGCAGTTTCCGGGCCGGTTCGAAGCACAACATCATTTCGGACGAGGCGCAGCTGTTGTTGACGGTGCGCAGCTATACCGACGAAGTGCGCGAGCAATTGCTCACCGGCATCGAGCGGATCGCGCGCGCCGAGGGCATGGTCGCCGGCTTGCCCGAGGAGCTGCTGCCCGAAGTGACGCGCCGCGACGAATACACGCCCGCCGTGTTCAACACGCCCGAGCTGACCGGCGATCTGATGGCGCTGTGGCGCGGCCGGTTCGGCGAGGAGCGCGTGCTGGAGGGCGAACCGGTGATGGGCGGTGAGGACTTCAGCCGCTACTATCGCGCCGATCGCGACAACATCCAGAGCGTGCTGTTCTGGGTCGGCGGCGTGCCCCTCGACCGCTGGGAGGCGGCCGAGCGCGGCGAAATCCAGCTGCCCTCGCTTCACAGCGCCTATTGGGCGCCGGATGCCGAAGCGGTGATCGGCACGGCGACCGAAGCGCTGGTTGCGGCGGCGCTCGATATCCTGGCGCCGGCACGGGCGGATTGATTTGTCAGAACGTTGGGCGAGCAACATTTTTGGAATGGAGGCATCAATGCCCAAAGCCTCTTATTGAGAAACATTCTCAATAAATATCAGGCAATTGATCGTTTCTGTTGCTCAACCCGATGGGCAAATTCCGTTTCCCTCGAATCGGTCGATCAGCTAGTCCGACAATTGCGAAACCGGCTTCTGCCGGGCCCCCTCAGTTCCAACCAGGAGAGCATCATGGATCTCAAAGGCAGCCAGACCGAAGAAAATCTCAAGGCCGCGTTCGCCGGCGAAAGCCAGGCCAACCGCCGCTATCTCTATTTCGCCCAGAAGGCCGATATCGAAGGCCATAACGATGTCGCCGCTGTTTTCCGTTCGACGGCCGAGGGCGAGACCGGCCATGCCCACGGCCATCTCGAATTTCTCGAGGAATGCGGCGACCCGGCGACCGGCGAACCGATCGGCACGACCGAGCAGAATCTCGGCGCCGCGATCGCCGGCGAGACCCATGAATATACGGACATGTATCCGGGCATGGTGAAGACGGCGCGCGAAGAAGGCTTCGACGAAATCGCCGACTGGTTCGAAACGCTGGCCAAGGCCGAAAAGAGCCATGCCGGCAAGTTCCAGCGGACGCTCGATACGCTGAAGGCCGAAGCATAAGCGCCTTGAAACGATGACGTGAATTGCGGGGACGGGTGGAAACCCGTCCCCCTTTTCATTGAACACGGGGTCAGCAGGGGAGCGACCACATGCAGGAAGGCAGCCTCGAAGCGCCGACACGCCATCCGATCGCCTGGCAGGACGATGAATTCTACGACGAGGAGCTGCTCGATGCCGAGCTGCGCCGCGTTTTCGATATCTGCCATGGCTGCCGCCGCTGCTTCAATCTGTGCGACAGCTTCCCCCGGCTTTTCGACCTGATCGACGAGAGCGAGAATGAGGATGTCGAGAGTCTCGACAGCGCCGATTTCAAGCCGGTCGTCGACGCCTGCACCCTGTGCGACATGTGCTTCATGGTGAAGTGCCCCTATGTGCCGCCCCACGAATTCGATCTCGATTTCCCCCACCTGATGCTGCGCGCGCGGGCGATCGAACATAGAAAGGGCGAGACGGGTTTCGCCGACCGGGAACTCGCCAAGACCGACCGCAACGGCAGGATCGCGACGGCGATTCCCGGCATCGCCAACTGGGCGAGCAAGGAATCGAACGGGCTCACCCGCGGGGCGATGGAGAAGACTCTGGGCATCGACAGGCGCGCGCACCTGCCGCGTTACGAGTCGAAACCGCTGACGAAGACGCCGGCGAAAGCGATGCCCGCGGTCAATATCGACGCGCCCAGTTTCGGCCGGAAAGCGGCGATCTATGCGACCTGCTACGCCAATTTCAACGACCAGACGCCGGGCCGGGCGGCGCTCGACGTGCTCGCGCATAACGGCGTCCAGTGCCGGATCGAGCATCCGCATTGCTGCGGGATGCCGCTGCTCGAAAATGGCGATCTCGAAGGGGTCGCGAAGAGCGCCGCGGCCGTGGCCGCGCATTTCGAGCCGCTGATCGATCGCGGCTACGATATCGTCGCGCTGACCCCGTCCTGCGCGCTGATGCTGAAATTCGAATGGCCGCTGATCCTGCCGGACGATGCGAGCGTCCGGAAACTCGCCGAGAACACCCGCGATCTCGCCCAATATGTCGTCGAGCTGTCGAAGGACAAAGGGCTGGTCGACGTGCCCGAGATGGACAGCAAGATCGCCATGCATTTCGCCTGCCACAGCCGGGCGCAGAATATGGGGCCGAAAGCGCTCGAAATGCTCCGCCTGATCCCGGGCGCGACGCCGACGCTCGTCGAGCGCTGCTCGGGCCATGGCGGCAAATGGGGCATCATGGCGGAACATTACGACACCGCCGTCAAGCTGGCGCGGCCGACGGTGCGCAACCTCAAGAAAGCCGACCCCAATTATGTGGTCAGCGAATGTCCGCTCGCGGGCCCGCACCTGCGCGAGGTGATGGCAATGGCGGACGGCGAGGCCGCGCCGGACCGGGTCGGCCACCCGATCGAGATTCTGGCCAGGGCATACGGATTCTAGGGAGCAGGACATGCCGCGCAACAGCCGCGAAATCACCGCCGACGACATTATGAGCCTCGAGGATTACGAGCAGATCAGGGCGGAGAAACGCGAAGAGAATCTGCTGCGCAAGCGCTTCCGCCGTCTCGCGGTCGGGCCGCATGTCACCGTCTATTTCGAATCCTGGGACACGATGTGGCTCCAGGTCCAGGAAATGCTGCGCATCGAGAAGGGCGGCGAGGAGCAGCTGGTCGACGAGCTCCGGGCCTATAATCCGATGATCCCCAATGGCGACGAGCTCACCTGCACCCTGATGTTCGAGATCGAGGATCCGGGGCGGCGCGACGCGCTATTGAACCAGCTCGGCGGCGTGATCGACCATATCCATATCGTGATCGACAGCGAGAAGATCGGCGCCGTGCCCGAACAGGATGTCGACCGGGAAAGCGACAGCGGCAAGGCCTCGTCGGTATTGTTTCTGCATTTCCTATTTTCCGCGGAGCAGAAAGCCAAGTTTCGCGATCCCGCCAACCGGCTCTTCTTCCAGATCGACCATCCGGCCTATGGCCATGCGGCGATCATCGGCGAGGAAATGCGAGCCGAGCTCGCCCGGGATTTCGCCTGACGTCCCGACCGGCGGAAACGCACCGGCGGTCGGCCGGGCCACCCACGGCAGGGGCAAGGCTGTCTCGGTCCCGTCCGATACCGGCGCCGACCGCCTCGACAATCCGGTGAACGGGTCATATCGATCGGGCGTCGATCATCAACCGACGGGAATCGAGAACCATGGCCGAACGTGTACCGAGCGATGACCATCAGGCGGCTGAACAAGCCTTGGCGACAGCCGTCGACGCGCGCGATGCGGTGGGCGCCGAGTCTGCGCTCGACCGGCTTGCCGAATATCCGGCCGGGCGGCAGCAGGGAACGAAGCTGATCGCGGAGGCGATACTCGCGGCCCGCGACGGCGATGAGAAGCGCGCGATTTTCGATTTTCTGGGTCCGGCCCTCATCGCCCGGATGCATTTTGTCAGCGGTACGGACGGCCGCTTTGCCCAGGCGATGATGAGGACATCGTGGCCCGACGAGACGGCGGCGCGGCTTCTCGCGGCAAGCGATCTCGTGCCGGGCGATGCGGGGCTCGCCTATCAATATGTCCGCTTCCTGGCGCGGCTCGACCGGCCGGAAAAGATAGTGCGCTTCATCGGCCATCGCAACGAGGTCTTCGGCGATCCCGCCAACCTCCTGACGTTACCTGCGGGTACGAAGCTCACAGACGAACAACGCGATGCGGTTCGCGCCTATGTCGAAACGATAGATCCGGACACGCCCAAGGCGATGCGCATATTGGCGGTGCGCTGGCTGATGAACCATGGATTGTGGGAAGCAGCCAGGAGCGCCGCAAAAAGGCTCGGCGTCAAGGGTTCCGCGTTTCGCGCCACGGGAATGATTCTCGACCTCATCGAAGCGGCGCCCGGTGCCGACGGACGACCGGAGCCGTTCGGGGGCGCCGTCGATGTCTATCTCCGCCGCGCGCCGGACAGCAAAGGGCTGGTGCTGCTTTTCGGCGGCGTCGGCGATGGCAATCTGCTGACGCTTTCGCTCGTCGACCGGTATCTTGCCGCGCTCGGCCTCAGCTCGCTGATGATGCGCGACAATCACCGGATGGTGTTCATGCAGGGCGTACGGTCGCTGGCCCCCGACCGCGACGGCACGATCGACCGGTTGCGCGCGATTATCGACGATCTCGGTGTCGAGCGGCTCTATACGCTGAGCACTTCGGGCGGTGGATTCGGCGCGATGACCTACGGGCTGATGCTGAAGGCGGCGCGCTGCCTGTGCTTCAGCCCGGTTTCCCGAATCGCCGGTGTCGCCGAACATGATCCGCGGACTCCGCTCATTCGCGAGCGGCTCGAACGCCAAATCCCGCCGGAGGAGTGGGATATCATCGACTGGATCGGACGGACCGAGCATCGGATGCCCATCTCTCTCTATTATGGCCGCGACAGGGCGGTCGACCGCTTTCATGCCGAGCGGCTGGCCGGCCAGCCGCATATCGATCTTGTTCCGGTCGATTCTGGCGGGAAGGGCAGCGCGCTGCTGGCCGTCGCCGCGCAACGCGATCTTGGCGACGTGATCGCACGGTCGTTTGGTCTGGAAAGCGCGTTATCGGCCTAGACGGCTGCGCGATTTCGCTGTCAGCAGCCCTCAGGCGGGCACGCTCTCCGGATAGTGCGCCCCGTCCTGCTCGTAAAATTCCCTGCGGCGCTGCTCGTCGACCATATGGGCGAAGGTCTCATGGTCGTATTTCTTGCCGTCATAAAGGACATGGTCGGCCGGTCCGTGGCCCGGGAACAGTTTGTCGACATAGGAGATCATCCGGCTCATCGTCCGGCTGTCGCCATCCCGCACGTTGGTCGGCCGCGCATGTAGCGTGATGTTCTGGTCCATGAAGACGATCTCGCCGTCGGTCCAGTCATGGGTGTAGATATAGTCAGGCCGGTCGAGCAGCGACCACAGATGCGCGCGGTATTGCATGCTTTCCTCGCGGGACATGCCGCGGAAATGGCTGAAGCAGTGGCTCGGGAAACGGATGCCCGCGCGGCCCGTCGCCGTCCGGTCGACCAGCGCGCATTCCATCTTCGGATAGGGGATCATGTTGTAGCGCACGATTTCCTTTTGCGACGGGATCAGGTCCCGGCTCATCGAGCCGCCGTCCCAGTCCCACACGGTGACCAGCTCGTCGACCATGGACCGGTCTTCGCTGTTGAGCGCCTCATAGGCCGGCGCCGTGCACAGAAACGCCGTCTGGCTGTTCTGGCTGCCCCACAGGCTCATCAGGCCCACGATGCGCTGACTGTCGTGATAGGCCTGCTGGTCGCTGTGCCAGTCCAGCTCGCCATTGGTGAAGACGCCGGTCGGCTTGCCCTTCTCGTTCTTTTGGAAACTCACCCGGGACATCCCGGTCTTGCCGGAAATATGGTCGACGGCATTGGAAATATGGCCGAGATTGGCCAGCAGGTTCCGCCAGTGCCGCCCGGTCAGGCGTTTTTCGCCGACATATTTGTGGATAATCGCGCGGCAGGGCTGCCCCCAAAGCGTGTGGATCTCGTAGAGCCGTTCTTCCGGGACGCCCTGCCGGACCAGCGCGACGCATTCATGGGCGACGGTCCGGCCCAGTTCGCGGCACTGCTCATCGTCTTCCAGATCGATCTCGTCGATCTCTATCGCATTGTTGATCGGCCTGATATCCATTGCCCGTCCGTCCCCGATTGGATGTTCCGGCGATGGTTATGCCTGTATCTGGATGCGCAAGTCGAGTGCGAAATCGTTCGCGACCGCCTATTCGCAGCCGATACCGTCATTGTCCCGGTCGAGATGCCGTCCATAACCCGGTTCGCCGCGCCGGACGGGAGCGGCGCCCGCTTCGCGCGCCGCCGTGCAGTTCAGATACGCGCCGCTTTGCGTGCGGCCGGGCCGGGCGGTGGCCGGCACGGTCACGCTGGTCGATGCGCCATGACAATGCCGCCCTCCGCGGCGCCGGTCGTTGTGGCAGCCATCGGCGGCGAGACCGCCCGGGTGAAGCAGCATTGCGGCGATCGCGATCGATACGGACATGGCATCCTCCTCGGTTGGACGCCGCATCAGCGTAAATCGAATTCTTTCTCAAATGTTTAGCGCGGCCGATTAAGTCGATCCGGACTATCGCCATATCGGACGGAAAACGCCCGCCAGGCACGAAGGCCGGACGGGCGTCTCTTCTCCTCCCCAGGAAAAGCTCGGTAATCTGGGCAGGCACCCTCTCCCAAGGGGTGTGCGATAAAAAGGATGGGGGCACCTGCCCCCACCAGTAAGCTCGTTATTCGGCCGCCTCGACGAACTGGTCGGCTTCGGTCGACTCGGCGAGCGCCGTAGTCGAGCTCTGTCCGCCCGTGATCGCATTGGAGACCATGTCGAAATAGCCGGTGCCGACTTCGCGCTGGTGACGCGTCGCCGTGTAGCCGTTTTCCTCGGCCGCGAATTCGGCCTGCTGCAGTTCGGAATAGGCGGCCATGCCGCGATCCCTGTAGCCGCGGGCGAGTTCGAACATGCCGTAGTTGAGCTGGTGGAAACCGGCCAAGGTGACGAACTGGAACTTGTAGCCCATCGCGCCGATCTCGCGCTGGAACTTCGCGATCGTATCCTTGTCGAGATTGGCCTCCCAGTTGAAGCTGGGCGAGCAGTTATAGGCCAGCATCTTGTCCGGAAATTCCTTCTTGATCGCTTCGGCGAAGCGCCGGGCGTCGTCGAGATTGGGCTTCGAGGTTTCCCACCAGAGCAGATCGGCATGCTCGGCAAAGGCGAGGCCGCGCTTGATGCAGTGATCGACGCCGGTGCCGTCCTTGAGGCGGAAAAAGCCTTCGGGCGTGCGTTCGCCGGTCATGAATTCGTGATCGCGCTCGTCGATGTCCGAGGTCATCAGCTTCGCGCTCTCCGCATCGGTGCGCGCGCAGATGATCGTCGGCACGCCGCAGACATCGGCGGCGAGTCGCGCCGCATCGAGATTGCGGATATGCGCCTGGGTGGGGATCAGCACCTTGCCGCCCAGATGGCCGCATTTCTTCTCGCTCGCCAGCTGGTCTTCATAATGAACGCCCGCGGCGCCGGCGGCGATATACGCCTTCATGATCTCGAAGCAGTTGAGCGGGCCGCCGAAGCCGGCCTCGGCGTCGGCGACGATCGGCGCGAACCAGTCGCGGTCCGTTCCGCCTTCCGAATGCTCGATCTGGTCGGCGCGCTGGAGCGTGTTGTTGATCTTGCGCGCAAGCTCGGGACCGGCATTGGCCGGGTAGAGCGACTGATCGGGATACATCGCGCCCGCGGTGTTGTTGTCGGCGGCGACCTGCCAGCCGGAAAGGTAGATGGCCTGCAGGCCGGCGCGCACCATCTGCATCGCCTGGTTGCCGGAGAGCGCGCCGAGCGCGTTGATGTAATCCTCGCTGTGCAGCAGCTCCCAGAGCTTGTTCGCGCCCTTGGTGGCGAGCGTATATTCGATCTTCACCGAGCCGCGCAGCGCCTCGACCTTGTCGGGCCCATAGGGACGGGTGATGCCATCGAAACGGCCAGAGGCGGCGGGGATCAGCTCTTCGAAGGTCGCCATTACAGTTAATCCTTTACATATATTTTGAAACGGGGAGGAACGGCTTTGCGCCGCGCTTCAGTCGATTTCATAACCGATTCGCAGCGTTCCGCCTATGCTGCACTGCGATATATTGGGTGTGGCGGTCGGATTCAGCGCGCAAGCCGGTGTCATTTTGTAAAGATATTGACATCGGCGGCGCGGTCCTTGAAGGACGGTCCATGGCCGACCCCAAGCTCTTCGCCGGACACCGGATCAGGCGGCTCAGGCGCCAGGCCGGGCTGACCCAGGCGGCGATGGCCGAGACGCTCGACATCAGCCCGAGCTATCTCAACCTGATCGAGCGCAACCAGCGCCCGCTGTCCGCGACCCTGTTGCTGCGGCTGGCCGAACAGTTCGATTTCGATCCGCGCAGCCTGTCCGACGACGAGCCAGGCGGCGGCGAGACCGGGCTCAGGCGGCGGCTCGCCGACCCGCTGTTCGCCGATCTCGATATCGACCGCAACGAGCTGCAGGAATGGCTGGCTGCCGCGCCGGGCGGCGCCGAGGCTTTCGCCCGCGCCTTCGACCGGATGAGCCAGGCCGGCGGGGGTGGCGAGCCGGAGGCCTACGATCCGGTCATTCCCGTCCGCCGCGAGATCGAGCGCTGGAAGAATCACTATGCCGATCTGGACGAACAGGCCGAGGCGCTGGCCGACGAGCTGCGGCTCGGCGCCGGGGATCTCTATGGCGCGATCGCCGAGCGGCTCAGGAGCAAGCATCAGCTGACGATCCGCATCCTCCCGGCCGAGGTGATGCCCGATCGGCTCCGGCGGCTGGATCTCCATGCCCGCCAGTTGCAGCTGTCCGAGATGCTCGATCAGGCCTCGCGCACTTTTCAGGCGGGCTTCCAGCTCGCGCAGATCGAGGCCAAGGCGGAGATCGAGGCGCTGGTCGCCGGCGCGGAGTTTGCCGAACCGGTGCAGGGGCGTTTCTATCATCGCCATCTCGCCGGCTATTTCGCCGCCGGGCTGATGATGCCCTATCGCCGTTTCCTGCGTGCCTGCGAGGCGAGCGGTTACGACTTCGAACTGCTCCAGCGACGCTTCGGCGCGGGGTTCGAGCAGGTGGCGCACCGGCTGACGACATTGCAGCGGGTCGGCGAGCGGGGCCTGCCTTTCTTCATGCTGCGGATCGACCGCGCGGGCGCGGTCTCCAAACGCTATGCGGGGGCGAGTGGATCGCCGCTCGTCGAGGCCGCCGGTTTCTGCCCGCTCTGGCATATCCATCGCGCCTTCGACCGGCCCGGCGAATTCGCCCGCCAACTGGTCGAGCTCGAGGATCAAAGCCGCTGGCTGACCATCTCGCGGACCGTCCATCCGGTCAGCCGCGCACCGAGCGGAGTGCGCGCCGAGTTCGCGATCGGGCTCGGGCTCGCCGCCGACCATGCGGCGCCGCTCGCCGAAGCGCGCGGCGTCGATCTGCGCGACGGCGCGGCGGCCCCGATCGGGCTCGGATGCCGGGCCTGCACGCGGGCCGATTGCCCGCAGCGCAGCGCTCCCCCGGCCGGGCGGGCGCTCCTCATCACCGAGCGCGAGCGGGCCTTGACGCCGTTCGCTTTCGCGGGCGATTAACCGGTTTCCCCGCCCCATGCCCGGAGACCGAAAAATGCCGAGATTCTGGACTGTTATGCTTCCCGCGACGCTGCTCGCGCTGCCGCTGGCCGCGCCCGCCGAACCGACGCCGGTCACCGTGCGCGTGCTGTCCGACGATGCGAAGTTCATCGGCACGACGCTGGGCGGCGCGCGCATCGTCATTCGTGACGCGGAGAGCGACGCGGTGCTCGCCGAAGGCGTGACGGCCGGCATCACGGGCGACACGGAGCGGATCGTGACCGCGCCCCGGGTCCGCCACGGCAGCATCGCGAGCGAGGGCGATGGCGGATTCTCGACGGTGCTCGACATCGATCGGCCGACCCGGGTACGCATCGAGGCCAGTGGCCCGCTCGACCATCCGCAGGCGATGGCCGAGGCCGCACAGACCCTGTGGCTGATACCGGGGCGCGCGCCGCATGGCGCCGATGGGGTGATCCTCACCTTGGCGGGCCTGATCGTCGATTTCGGTTCGCCCTCGTCGTTCGGCCGGGATTTCGCCGCAGGCACCGAGGTGCCGATCGCGGTCGAGGTCGCGCATCTGTGCGGCTGCCCGCTGACGCCGGACGGCACCTGGGATTCCAACCAGTATGAGATCGGCTACCGGGTGACGCGCGACGGCGCGGATATCGCGACCGGCGATCTCGCCTATGCCGGAGCAGCCAGCCATTTTGCGGGCGGTTTCACGCCGCCCGAGAGCGGCGTCTACACGGTGGCGGTGACCGCCTATCATCCGCTCACCGGCAATACCGGAGTCGGCAGCCGGACGATCACCGTCCGCTAGAGCCGCTTGCCGCCGTCCTCGCTCGCCTTGAGCGCCTCGACCGCCTCCTTCACCCGCTGGCTCTCGCCGCGCGGCAGGATCAGGACCGCATCGTCGGTCGCGACGACGATCAGATCCTCGACGCCGATCGCCGCGACCATCGGCCCTTCGGACCGGATCAGGCAGTTCGCCGTGTCGATGGCGAGTACGTCGCCGCGCAGCGCATTGCCCGCCGCGTCCTTGCCCATCAGCTCGTGGAGCGCGTCCCAGCTGCCGATGTCCGACCAGCCCATCGCGACCGGGACGACGGCGACCTTCTCCGCCTTTTCCATGACCGCGTAATCGATCGATATCGCCGGCGCTTCGGCGAAGCCCGCGGCGTCGGGCCGGTGGACGGCGCCGTCGCGGCGGCCGGCATCGAAGGCCCCGCGCGCGGCGGCGAGAATGGTCGGCGCGTGGTTGCCGAGCGCATCGAGATAGCGACCGGCGGTGAACAGGAAGATGCCGCCGTTCCAGTGATAGCCGCCCGCATCGAGAAAGCCCTGTGCGGTCTCCCGGTCGGGCTTTTCGACGAAGCGCTCGACGCGGAAGCCGGTATCTCCCAGCGCCTCGCCCTGGCGGATATAGCCATAGCCGGTTTCCGGGCCCGTCGGCGCGATGCCGAAGGTCACGAGCCAGCCGTTGGCGGCCAGCGCCGCCGCCTTGCCGACCGCGGTTTCGAAGGCCGCGACGTCGGCGATCACCTGATCGCTGGGCATCACGAGCATCGGCGTCTCGGGCGGCAAGGCCAGCGCGGCCAGCGCTATGGCCGGTGCCGTATTGCGGGCCTCCGGTTCGAGGATCGTCTCCGCCTCGCCGGCCAAGGATTGCAATATCTCCGCCTGCGCCGCCCCGCCGACGAGCAGCGGCGGGCCGAAACGATCGCCGCTCACCCGGTCGATCGTCCGTTCGAGCATCGTCGTATCGCCGGTCAGCGGCAGGAACTGTTTCGCGCGCGCCGCGCGCGACAGCGGCCAGAGCCGGGTGCCGCTGCCGCCGGTGAGGATGACGGGGGTGATGGGTGGCGTCGTCATGCCGGTCCTTATGACGGGTCCGCGCGACCGGCGAAAGCCACTAGCCCGCCTCGCGATAATAGCGGCCCCAGATCTCCTGGCCGCGCGCCTCATAGTCCTGCATCGCCGCGACCAGCGATGCGCGCAGCGCGCTGTCGACCATCTCTTCGGGCAGGAGGGGATCGAGATTGATCAGCCGGATCGCCGCCTGGCCGAGCAACAGGGTCTCGCGCGCGGCTTCGGCCAGCGGAAGGCTGTCGATCCGCGCGGCGCTGGTCTCGATCGCCGCGAGCGCCTCCGCGTAGCGGGCCTGCAAACCCTCGACATCCCAGAGCGTTCGGAAATCGACGCCATCGGGCGCCGCATAATCGCCGAGTTCGAACAGCATCGCCCTGTCGTCGAGACCGATGGCGACGAGCTCGGCGCGCAGGTCGCGGAGTCCGGCCGTGAGATTGGCCGGGCGTACCCAGAGATCGGGTTCGGCCTCGGCGAAACCGTGCAGCTTGAGCGCCTGCGACCGCGCGGCGAGCTGCTTGCGGTCGGTGCGGCCGAGATTGCCGGCCGGCACCGCGAGCCAGCCGCCGTCCCAGGGTTTCGTCCGTCCGCCGACCCGGCGCCAGCCGCGCACCTGGTCGCGCAAGGGGCGGGAACCGGCGCCCGACACGTAAAGCCCGCGCCCGGCGCTTTCGAGCAGGCCTTCCTTCGTCAGCCGGGTCGCGGCCATCCGCATCGCGCTGTCCTCGATACCGAAGGCATTGCCCGCGGCGACGAACTGCGCGGCGGTCATCTGTCGGGTGCCGATCGCATTCATCAGCGACAGGATCAGCCCTCGCCCCGTCATCTCCCGCGCGCCCGGGCTTTCGAATGAAACAGTAATTGACATAATATGCGATTATCCGTTACAAAAGCCGCCGAGCCATAACAAGGAGTCGCGCGTGCGGAAACCCGTAAGCCTGTCCGATGCCGTCACCAAGGACGAGCTGCGCGCGCTTGTCAAAACCTCGGACGCCAAGGCGATGGCGATCCTGCTCGTCAATTATGCGATCATCGCGGGCGCCTTCGCGATGGCGATCCTCTGGCCCAACCCGTTGACGATCCTGCTCGCGATCGCGCTGCTCGCGGGCCGGCAGCTCGGCCTTGCGGTGATGATGCACGATTGCGCGCATCACGCCTTCTTCTCCGGCCGCCGGGTCAACGAATTTGTCGGCCACTGGCTGACCGGCGGCCCGATGAACGTGTCGGTCCATGCCTATCGCGCCTATCATTTGAAGCATCACCGGCATGCGGGGACCGCGAAGGATCCGGATATCCCGCTTGTCAGAAACTATCCGGTCAGCCGGGACAGCCTGCGCCGCAAGTTCACGCGCGACTTTACCGGCCAGACCGGCATTCGCGACCTGATCGTCAAGCTGCGCAAGCTCAAGCTGCCAAAGGACCTTCCTTGGCTCGTCTTCCATGGTGCGCTGTTCGCCGCGCTCTGGGCGGCCGGCGAGCCCTGGGCCTATGCGCTGTGGTGGGCGGCGGAGTTGTTCGTCTATCCGGCGATCACGCGGCTCCGCAATATCGGCGAACATGGCGTGGTGAAGGACCGGCTGAGCCTCGAGCCGCGCGACAACACCAACACGACGCTCGCCAATCCGATCGAGCG
>NZ_JBQLZM010000066.1:0-12164 GCF_052168275.1 Parasphingopyxis sp.
CCTGATTGTGAGGGTTTTTGTTTGTCAGACTCAACCTAGCGGTTGAGCGCGGCACCGGGATTCTTTTGTCAGACCTTCGGCTTCGCCTCAGGCGCCGCACCGGCCCGCACCCCCTCCCGGCCTCCCACAGGGTACACTCAATGGGAGGCCGGGAGGGGGTGCGGGCCGGTGCGGCGCTCGACTGTTAAGTCGAGTCTGACAAACAAAAACCCTCGCGATCAGAACGCCCAGAGCAGCGCGATCCCGAGCAATACGCGATAGACGACGAACACCATCATCGAGGCCTTGCGCAGGAAGCGCATCAGGAAGTGCATGGTGGCGAGCGCGGCGACGAAGGTCATCGCCCCGGTGATCAGCGCCTCGGTAAGGAGCTCGCCGCCGACCTCCATGATCTCGGGAATGATGAGCACGCCCGCCCCGGCCACCGCCGGGATCGACAGCAGGAAGGAAAAGCGCGCGGCCTCGACGCGCTTGTAGCCGAGGAAGCGGGCGGCGGTCATCGTAACGCCCGAGCGGCTCGTCCCTGGAATCAGCGCCAGCGCCTGGGCCGTCCCGACGACGATCGCATCGCGGACCGTCATGTCCTCATAGGCCTTTTCCTGCCGCCCGAAGCGGTCGGCGATGCCGAGCAGCAGCCCGTAGCCGATCAGGTTCGCGGCCACGAGATCGGTCATCCGGAGCCGGGACATGATGTCGTTGGCGTAGAGGAACGCGCCGAAGGCGACGACCGGGACCGTGCCGATCGCGACCCACCAGAAGAGCCGCCGCTGCTCGGCCGCCTGTCCGATGCCGACCGTGGCGAAGCCGCCGCGCACCAGGCCCCAGGCATCCTTCCAGAAATAGACGATGATCGCGAACAGCGAACCGACATGGAGCGCGGCGTCGATCAGCGGCCCCTGGTCGTCGGCGCCCATGAAGACCGGCGTCAGGATCAGATGGCCGGACGAGGAGATCGGCAGGAACTCCGTCACCCCCTGCACGATGGCCGTGACCAGCATTTGGAGAAACGTCATGCCGCGCCCCTATCACAGCCGATTCCACTCTGTCTCGCGCTAAATACAGGTCCGATCCGGCCATTTATTCGCAGGAGTGACCCTGACGACCCGCCCGGACCCGCGAAATATTCTGTCACTAGGTAAAACACACTGTCCTATATGCCGATTTTCCGCGTGACTTCGGCATTTTTCATGCTATCACCCGTCCATACGGAGAATTCGATGGCTGACAATCCGATGCTCAAATTCGTGGGCGTTGAGCAGGCTTATCCTGCGAAACGCGCGCCCGGCGACCGCCGCGACGATTTCGAGGAAATCGCGCGCGCCTACGCCATCGAGAAGGCCGAGGAACAGTCGGCGCGCTGCTCGCAATGCGGCGTTCCCTACTGCTCGGTCCATTGTCCGCTCCACAACCATATCCCCGACTGGCTCAAGCTGACCGCCGAGGGCCGGCTGCGCGAAGCGTATGAACTGTCGAACGCGACCTCGACCATGCCCGAAATCTGCGGCCGCATCTGCCCGCAGGATCGCCTCTGCGAGGGCAATTGCGTCATCGAGTTTTCCGGCCACGGCGCGGTCACCATCGGCGCGATCGAGAAATACATCACCGACACCGCCTGGAAGGAAGGCTGGGTCGAACCGATCGCCCCGGTGCGCGACCGCTCGGCGCAGTCGGTCGGCGTGATCGGCGCGGGCCCCGCGGGCCTGACCACCGCCGAATATATGCGCGGCCATGGCTATGAGGTGCATGTCTATGACCGGCACGACCGCGCGGGCGGGCTGCTTACCTACGGCATTCCGGGCTTCAAGCTCGAAAAGGACGTCGTCATGCGCCGCGTCCAGCGGCTCAGGGACAGCGGCATCCATTTCCACGAGAATTTCGAGGTCGGCCGCGACGCGACGCTTGCCGAGCTGCGCGACAGGCATGACGCGCTGCTGATCGCGACGGGCGTCTACAAGGCGCGGCAGCTCAAGGCTCCGGGCGTGGGCACCGATGGCGTGGTGGAGGCGCTCGATTTCCTGATCGCGTCGAACCGCAAGGGCTTCGGCGAAACGGTCCCGGCGTTCGACAGCGGCGCGCTCAACGCGGCGAACAAGAATGTCGTCGTCATCGGCGGCGGCGATACGGCGATGGATTGCGTGCGCACCGCCGTCCGCCAGGGCGCGAAATCGGTGAAGTGCCTCTATCGCCGCGATCGCGACAACATGCCGGGCTCGCAGAACGAGGTCCGCAACGCCGAGGAAGAGGGCGTCGAATTCGTCTGGCTCTCCGCGCCCCAGGCATTCGAGGGCACCAAAGCCGTGACCGGCGTGAAGGCGCACAAGATGCGGCTCGGCCAGCCCGACGCCTCGGGCCGCCGCGCGCCGCAGGTCGATCCGGGCAGCGAGTTCCAGCTCGACGCGGACCTCGCGATCAAGGCGCTCGGCTTCGATGCCGAAGACCTGCCCGGCATGTTCGGCAGCCCGGACCTCTCGGTCACCCGCTGGGGCACCTTGCGCGTCGATCACAAGACGATGCAGACCAGCCTCGACGGCGTGTTCGCGGCCGGCGACATCGTGCGCGGCGCGAGCCTCGTCGTCTGGGCCATCCGCGACGGCCGCGACGTAGCGGCGCATATGCACACATATCTCAAGGCGAAGGCGGACGCCGAAACTTCCGCGGCGGAAAAGGAGGCGGCCTAGTGCCCGTAACGACTACACCCATGCTGAAGGCGTTGGCTGCGCTGGTCTTTTTCGGCGGCATTCTGGCGACCGCACCGGCCCGCGCCTCGACGCAAGCGCAAGCAGAGCCGCTCAGTGTCGAAAACTGGGAAGCGCTTGTCGAACGGACCTTCAACACACGCACGCGCGGTTTTCTGGTTGATCAGGGCGTCAACTATATCGCGTTCGTCCAGGACAATAACCGCGATTCATGGACGAACGCCAATGCACCGCAGGATCCGTGGTCGCGCGACCGGATGCGGACCGAAGTCGAACGCTACTTTTCGCTGGTCGAGCAACCGGTGCTCGCCGGCTATCACGCCATCGTCGGCAGGAATGTTTCGAACGCGGAAGTGTCGCTTGCCCTGAGCGGAATCAGCACCGACAACGAGGTCGCGGCCTTCGCCTGCGTCGTTGCATTGCCGGCCGACGATGCCGGCGAACTGCAGTGGAACGGCTGCGAAACGGATTTCGAGGTGACGTTTTCGCCGGCGGTCAAGGACGCTGCCGCGCGGTTCCTGAATGCCTTCAACACCGGCATAGTGTCGCGGATCGTCAATGACGGCTTCGGCGGTGCCACCTGCCACGCCGTGGACCGGCTGGTCGACGCCTACACCACCGAAAATTTCACGATCGAACTCGATGTAAATATCGGAATAGGTCCGGGCACCGCGCGGGCGTGCACCGGACTGAAGCCGCGCTGGGCTGCACTCGTCGGATATGAGCGCCTGATGGCCACCGAGGAGTTTGGAGAATGATCGTGCCGAAGGCCTTGGTCCTGGCGCTTCTCTCGGCGGTCGCCGCTCCCGCGATCGCGCAAGCCCCGGCTGCCCCGGCGCCGTCCGCCGTCGAAGCGCTCGATCCCGACCGGCTCGAAAGGGCGCGCGAGCTGCTCGATCTCGTCCTGCCGCCGAGCCAACGGAACCAGATGATCCTCGCGATGATCGAACCGACGATGACCAATGTCGAACAGGGGCTGATGCAGTCGCCGCGCTTCATGGAAGCGATGCGCGACGACCCCGAAGGCCAGCAGCGCTTCCTCGCCTTTCTCGAGCGGCAGCGGGCGGAAACCGGCGAACTGATGGTCGCGACCCTGCCGGGCCTGGTGGAGGCGATGACGCGCGCCTATGCGCGGCGCTTCACGGTGCGCCAGCTGCGCGACATGATCGATTTCTTCGACAGCGATACCGGCCGCGCCTATCTCGCCGAAGCGCCCGCGATCATGGCCGATCCCGACATCGCCGCCTGGCAGCGCAACACGATGGCCCAGGCGATGACGATGATGGAAGACGATATCGCGGCGCTGATGGCGGATGTCGGCATCGAACCGGGCGCAACGGCCGCCCGCCCCTCCCGCCCGGTGACGAGCAGCAATCTCGACGCGATGCGCGGTGGCGGTGAGGCTGCGGAAAGCGAAGCAACAGAGACCGAATGATGACCGACCTCCCCTCTCCCGAACACGCCCGCCTCGCCCGCGACGGCATGTACCGTCCGGACATGGAGTCGGACGCCTGCGGCGTCGGGCTGGTCGCGGCGATCGACGGCCAGCCGTCGCGGCGCGTGGTCGAGGCCGGGATCGAGGCGCTGCGCGCGGTCTGGCATCGCGGCGCGGTCGATGCGGACGGCAAGACGGGCGACGGCGCGGGCATTCTCGTCGACCTGCCCGAACGTTTCTTCGACGATGCGATCGCGGACAGCGGGCACCGGCCGATGCCCAACCGGCTCGCGGTCGGCATGGTCTTCCTCCCGCGCACCGACCTGAACGCCCAGGAAACCTGCCGCACCATCGTCGAGAGCGAGATTATCGAGTTCGGCTATTCGATCTACGGTTGGCGGCAGGTGCCGGTCGACGTCTCGGTGATCGGCCAGAAGGCGCAGGCGACGCGGCCCGAGATCGAGCAGATCATGATCGCCGGGCCGATGGCGGAAGCGGTCGACGCGGCCGAGTTCGAAAAGGACCTGTTCCTGATCCGCAAGCGCATCGAAAAGCGCATCGTCGAGGCCCAGGTCCGCGATTTCTACATCTGCAGCCTGTCGTGCCGCTCGATCGTCTACAAGGGCCTGTTCCTCGCGGAATCGCTTGCGACCTTCTATCCGGACCTCACCGACGAGCGGTTCGAAAGCCGCATGGCGATCTTCCACCAGCGCTATTCGACCAACACCTTCCCGCAATGGTGGCTCGCCCAGCCGTTCCGCAGCCTTGCCCATAATGGCGAGATCAACACGATCCGCGGCAACAAGAACTGGATGCAGAGCCACGAGATCAAGATGGCGAGCCTGGCGTTCGGCGAGCATGGCGACGAGATCAAGCCGCTGATCCCGGCAGGCGCCAGCGATACGGCCTCGCTCGACGCGGTGTTCGAGACGATCTGCCGCTCGGGCCGCGACGCGCCGACGGCGAAGCTCATGCTGGTCCCCGAAGCCTGGCAGCATGACGACGACATTCCGCAGGCGCATATGGATATGTACGCCTATCTGGCGAGCATGATGGAGCCCTGGGACGGCCCCGCCGCGCTCGCGATGACCGACGGCCGCTGGATCGTGGCGGGCATGGACCGGAACGCGCTCCGCCCGCTGCGCACGACCCAGACCGCCGACGGACTGCTGATCGTCGGCTCGGAAACCGGCATGGTCGTCGTGCCCGAAAGCCAGATCGTGAAGAAGGGCCAGCTCGGCCCGGGCCAGATGATCGCCGTCGATCTCGAGGAAGGCGGCCTGTTCGAGGACATGGCGATCAAGGACAAGATCGCCGCCGAGCGGCCCTATGGCGAATGGGTCAAGGGCTTCAAGACCACCGCCGACCTGCCCAGGCCCAGGAAGCGCTACGCGCCCGACTGGGAGCGCGCCGAACTGCTGCGCCGCCAGGTCGCGGCCGGCCAGACGATGGAGGATATGGAGCTGATCCTCGCGCCGATGGTCGAGACCGCCAAGGAAGCGGTCGGATCGATGGGCGACGATACCCCGCTCGCCGTGATCTCGGGCAAGCCGCGGCTGATCAGCCAGTTCTTCCGGCAGAATTTCTCGCAGGTGACGAACCCGCCGATCGATTCCCTGCGCGAACGGCATGTGATGAGCCTCAAGACGCGCTTCGCCAATTTCGCGAACATCCTCGACAAGGAAGCCGAGCAGGACAGCGTCCTCGTACTCGATTCGCCGGTCCTCACGTCCGACCAATGGGGCGGGCTCAAAGAAGGGTTCGGCGATGTCGCGGCCGAGATCGACTGCACCTACGAAGTCGGCGGCACCTTGCGGGACGCGATCGCCGCGGTCCGCAAACAGGCCGAGCAGGTCGTCCGCGAGGGCCATATCGAGCTGTTCCTGACCGACGAGCATACCGGGCCGGACCGGATCGCGATCCCGATGGTGCTCGCGGCCGCCGCGGTCCATACGCATCTGAAGCGCAAGGGCCTGCGGTCATACGCCTCGGTCAATGTCCGCTCGGCCGAGTGCCTCGACACCCATTATTTCGCGGTGCTGATCGGCGTCGGCGCGACGACGGTGAACGCCTATGTCACCGAGGCGGCGATTGCAGAGCGCCATGCGCGGGGCCTGTTCGTCGATCTGACGCTCGAAGACTGTCTGGAACGCTACCAGCTCGCGATCGACGAGGGCCTCAGAAAGATCATGTCGAAGATGGGGATCGCGGTGATCTCCAGTTATCGCGGCGGCTATAATTTCGAGGCGGTCGGGCTCTCGCGCTCGCTGGTCAACGAGTTCTTCCCCGGCATGCCGGCCAAGATTTCGGGCGAAGGCTATGCCTCGCTCCAGCTCAATGCCGAGCTGCGGCACGAAGCGGCCTGGGACCCGGCGGTCGTCACCCTCCCGATCGGCGGCTTCTACCGGCAGCGCGCGGGCGAGGAGCAGCACGCCTTCTCCGCCCCGCTCATGCACCTGCTGCAGACCGCCGTCTCCACCGACAGCTATTCGAGCTATCTCCAATTCTCGCGCGGGGTACGCGATCTCGAACCCGTCTATCTGCGCGACCTGATGGAGTTCAACTACGCCAAGGAGCCGGTGCCGATCGACGAGGTCGAGGCGATCACCGAGATCCGCAAGCGGTTCGTGACGCCGGGGATGAGCCTCGGCGCGCTCTCGCCCGAAGCGCATGAAACGCTGGCCATCGCGATGAACCGGATCGGCGCGAAAGCCGTGTCGGGCGAAGGCGGCGAGGACAAGAGCCGCTACACCCCCAAACCCAATGGCGACAACGCCAACAGCGTGATCAAGCAGATCGCGAGCGGGCGCTTCGGCGTGACGGCCGAATATCTGAACGCCTGCGACGAGATCGAGATCAAGGTCGCCCAGGGCGCCAAGCCCGGCGAGGGCGGCCAGCTGCCGGGCTTCAAGGTGACGGAATTCATCGCCAAGCTGCGCCACGCGACGCCGGGCGTCACGCTGATCTCGCCGCCGCCGCATCACGACATCTATTCGATCGAGGATCTCGCCCAGCTGATCTACGACCTCAAGCAGATCAACCCGAAGGCGCGGGTCTGCGTGAAGCTCGTCAGCTCGGCCGGCATCGGCACGGTCGCCGCCGGCGTCGCCAAGGCGCATGCCGACGTGATCCTGGTCGCCGGCAATACGGGCGGCACGGGCGCGTCGCCGCAAACCAGCATCAAATATGCGGGCACGCCGTGGGAAATGGGGCTTTCCGAGGTCAACCAAGTGCTGACGCTCAACGGGCTGCGCCACCGCATCCGGCTGCGCACCGATGGCGGGCTCAAGACCGGGCGCGACATCGTGATCGCCGCAATCCTCGGCGCCGAGGAGTTCGGCATCGGAACGCTGAGCCTCGTCGCGATGGGTTGCATCATGGTCCGGCAATGCCATTCGAACACCTGCCCGGTCGGCATCTGCACGCAGGACGAGCGGCTGCGCGAAAAGTTCGTCGGCACGCCGGAGCGGGTCATCAACCTGATGACCTTCATCGCCGAGGAGGTGCGCGAGATTCTCGCCCGGCTCGGCTATCGCAGCCTCGACGAGGTCGTCGGCCGCACCGAACTGCTCCGCCAGGTGTCGCGCGGCGCCGAGCATCTCGACGATCTCGACCTCAATCCGATCCTCGCCAAGGTCGATGCGCCCGACGAGCAGCGGCGCTTCAACATCGAGGGCTGGCGCAACGAGGTGCCCGACAGTCTCGATGCGCAGATGATCGCCGATGCCCAGGCCGTGTTCGAACGCGGCGAGAAGATGCAGCTCACCTATACGGTCCGCAACACGCACCGCGCCGTCGGCACGCGGCTGTCGTCCGAGGTGACCCGCCGCTTCGGCATGTCCGAACTCGCCGACGATCACGTCCATGTCCGCCTGCGCGGCTCGGCCGGCCAGTCGCTGGGCGCCTTCCTGTGCAAGGGCATCACGCTCGAGATATTCGGCGACGCCAACGACTATGTCGGCAAGGGCCTGTCCGGCGGGCATATCGTCGTCCGCCCGACCGTCTCCTCGCCGCTCGAGAGCAAGGACAACACGATCATCGGCAACACCGTCCTCTACGGCGCGACCGCGGGCAAGCTGTTCGCCGCCGGGCGCGCGGGCGAACGCTTCGCCGTCCGCAATTCGGGCGCTGACGTCGTGATCGAGGGCTGCGGCGCGAACGGCTGCGAATATATGACCGGCGGCACGGCCGTGATTCTCGGTCGCGTCGGCAAGAATTTCGGCGCTGGCATGACCGGCGGCATGGCCTTCGTCCTCGACGAGGACGGCCTGCTCGAGCGCCATGCCAATCCCGACAGCATCGTCTGGCAGCGCCTCGCCTCCTCGCACTGGGAGGAGAAGCTGCTCGAACTGATCGGCAACCACGCCAAGGCGACCGACAGCCCCTGGGCCCATTCGATCATCGACGATTGGGACCGGTGGCGCGGGCAGTTCTGGCAGGTCTGCCCGAAAGAGATGCTCGGCCGCCTCGACCATCCGCTGAGCGACGAGGACGAGATCGCGGCGGCGGAATGACCGCAGCGAATCTCAGAAGGTGTCCGGGCATCAGAGGTATCTCGGTTTGACTGTCCGCTCGCGACCCCGATTGCGGACCTTCGGCCGACACCTGTCATGGACGGAAAGCGGTCATTCGGTGTATCGCGACAGCTTCAATATGCCTCGCTAACATCGGTGCTTCGAATGGCCATGACTTCCGATGAAATTTGGCGGAAAGCGCTAGATCAAGCCTGGTCTTCGTTTGGTGAAGGCAATGCTGGGATCGGCGCAGTTGTGGTCGCCAGCTGCGGCACGCTTTTCCTTGGTCGCAGCAGAACAATTTGCGACTCCGGCGATAGCCTGTCTGGGTCGCCGATTGCGCATGCCGAAATTGATGCTTTGAGGAAGGTCAGAGGACGAGTGGCGAACCAGGGCCAATTGTTCTCGACGCTTCAGCCGTGCCTTATGTGTACGGGAGCCACTCTTATGGCCCAGTTGGCCGAGGTAGCGTTTTTGGCTCGCGATCCTGCCTGGCCATCCTGTGCCGCAATGACCAAGAGTACCCAGTGGCGGCAAGGCAATTGCGATTTTCGGCACGAGAATAGGCGTGAAAGCACGCTCGCGCTGCTCCTTCCTTTGACTACATTTGCGGAAAAATTGAGCATGACGGAGTTCGCCATCTATCGGGCAGATTCACCCGCTATCGCTGACGCGGCTGAGTCATTCGCTCATGATGGTCGATTGAGAGAAATGGCGGCTGAGGTGCCGTTCGAAGAGGCGATGAGGTCAAGTTTGTTGGCGGAGATTGAGGCTATCTGAGCCCGCCGGTTACCTTTGATCCTTCTATCAAAATCGGATCGAGCCTCGACAGATCGACCTTTTCGAGACACCCCGCATTCACGGCGTATTTCCTCGAGTCTTTTCGCATGCGGTGAAACACATAGATTCCGCAGACCCGACAGAAATAGTGAATAGCGATCATCGTGCCGAACTGATATTCGGTGAGCAAGTTTTGCCCCTTCAAAACTTCCAAGTCTCCGACTTCGCACCGGACCATAATGGAGCCACGCCGCTTGCATATGGAACAATCACATTTGGCAGAATGTGAAAGCTCGCACCTCACAGCAAAACGCACACCACCGCAGTGGCATGCCCCATTGTAGGTATCCATTCCGTTTTCCTATACTTGCATCACCGCGGAACGTAACACAGACGATCATTCAAGGGTTCGCAATAGCGCGATCTCGATTCAAAACCAGACCTTCCGCTCCCCACCCAACAGCGGACATTCAAACTAAGGCACCACCTCTCCACCACTTGCCTCGACAATCTTGAGAACATATAGTGAACATCGAGGAGATTCGTCATGCAGATGCCCAACTATCTCGAGCTCGCGACCGCCGACATGGCCGCGACGAAATCCTTCTACACCGCGGCTTTCGGCGTGGAATTCACCGATTACGGGCCCGAATATGCGGGCGCGAACACCGACCGGTTCGAAATCGGGCTCGCCTGTTTCGGCGAGACGCCGCCGCCCCTGCCCGGTTTCCAGACGGACGATATCGCCGCGGCCGAGCAGGCCGTCCGCGACGCCGGCGGCACGATCGTCAGGGAAAGCTACGAATTTCCCGGCGGACGGCGCTTTCATTTCCGCGACCCCGGCGGCAACGAGCTGCTCGTCTACCAATATGACGCGACCGAATAGGCGCACCGTTCAGCCCGCGCTCATTTCGCTTTCGGTAGGGCATTTCGTCAGAACACCGTCCACCCCGAGCCAGTCGAAGGGTTGCCCTTCGTCCTGCGGTGGACAAGAATAGGGACAGGGCCTGGACGGGCTCGGCCCCAACGGAAGATTTGCGAGGCTAATCGGTCATGAAATACACGCTTGCTGCTGCAACCGCTCTTCTGCTCGCCACCCCGGCCCTCGCCCAGGATGGCGATGACGATATCTGGGACGACGATCCCTATGCGCAGCAGGACGAGACGGTGATCGCCGTCGACCGGATCATGGACGCGCTGCTCGACCTCCCGATCGGCCGGCTCGCCTCCGCGATGCCCGAAGTCGAGATCGAGGGCGATGTGCGCGAAGACGATACGCTGCGCGACATGATGGTCCGCGACAATCCCGGCGCCGAGGAGGATCTGCGCGGCAAGGCGCGCATGGCGACCGCGATGATCGGCACGATGCTGAGCGAGGTCGAGACCTTGCTGCCCGAACTCGAACGCTGGGGCGAGCGCCTCGGCCGCTCGCTGCCGGAATAGGCCGGACCCCGTGACCGGCGCCGAATAACCGCTGGACGGATTCGGCCACCGCGCTACAACCGCCCGCCATGTGGGAACTCTTCCAATTTCCGCTCTGTCCGTTCAGCCGCAAGGTCCGCCTGCTGCTCGGCGAAAAGGGCATCGGCTACGATCTGGTGCGGGAATCGCCCTGGGAGCGGCGCGACGAGTTTCTCGACATCAACCCGGCGGGCAAGACGCCGGTGATGATCGACACGGACAAGGGCGCGACGCTGATCGACAGCCGGGCGATCTGCGAATATTTCGAAGAGACGGTCGATGCCGCGCGGATGATCACCGGACCCGCCGACAGCCGCGCCGAGATCCGCCGGCTCGTCGCCTGGTTCGACGAGAATTTCTACGCCGACGTCGTCGCCCCGCTCATGCACGAACGCATGTTCAAGCGGCTCGTCCATCGCGAGGCGCCCGACGGGACGGTGCTGCGCGAGGCGATGAAGGCGGCGGATTCGCATCTCGACTATATCGACTATCTGCTCGACCATCGCCGCTGGATCGGCGGTTCGACGCTGAGCCTCGCGGACCTTGCCGGCGCGGCGCAGATTTCGGTCGCCGACTATCTGGGCGGCTTCAACTGGTCGAGCCACAAACAGGCCAAGGCCTGGTATGCCGGGCTCAAGAGCCGCCCGAGCTTCCGCCCGCTGCTCAGCGAGCGGATGGAAGTCATCTCGCCCCCCGCGCATTACGACAAGGTCGATTTCTAGCCGGGCCACAGAGGGTGAAAGCCTTCCGCAGCGTCAACCCTCGCGCAGGCGGGGATCCGCTGCCGACAATCCCGCCCACCTATGACGGTCGCGATGGCGGCGCAGCTTCATCGCAACCTTTTCGTCCGACGAAAAACGGACTATATCGCCACGCGAATTTCTGAAGGAGAAAGCGGATTTCTCCCGAGCTGGCGGATTATCTCACCTATATGCTCGCGCCCTCGGGGCCGGCGCGAACCGACGCACAATGCAAGGCCGCCTTCCTTCGCTACGTGCAGGACGCTGGAATAGAATTTTGTAACTACGGGACGATCTACCGCGACGCGGAAAACAATGCGGGTACGGTGCTGGTCGACAGCAACATGCCCGCAAGCTGGATTGAAGAATATCAATACGAGAGGCTGAACGAGAGGGACTATTTCTTAGCCCGGGCCGCGCAGCTCTCCCCCCAGAAGCGATTTGATCAGTTCACCTTCGGCGACTGGCTGGTGCCTGTACTGGATGAAAGGACGCTGGACGCGGCGCCCGTCTTGTGCGGCGCAGCGGACGCAGGCAT
>NZ_JBQLZM010000067.1:0-11649 GCF_052168275.1 Parasphingopyxis sp.
CGAAGCCGGGCGATCCGGCCGGGCCCGAACCCGACGCTGATCCGCGGCGGCCCTTTTTCTACGTCTCGTCGAGTCCCTGGAATCTCTATGGCTTCCTTGCCGAGTTCAAGCGGATCAACAATCTGCCCCGCGGCCCGATGCTGCTGCGCGACTGGGGCATGAACAGCGGAACGCTGGGCGGCTCCAGCCACGGCGCGCACAAGACCCGGTCGATCGCGCACATCCTCGAATTCTACCCCGCACTGCGCTTCGTTCTGATCGGCGACGATACGCAGGGCGACGCCGAAGCCTATTGGCACGTGGCGCGCGACCATCCCGGCCGGATCGCCGCGATATTCCTGCGCATGGCGACCGGCACCGAAATCGCGCCGGAAAAGCAGGCCGCGCTCGACAATCTCCGCGCGGCGGGCATCCCGGTATGGACCGGCCCGGCTTTCGACGCCGGGCACGAGATGCTGGCCCGACTGGGGTTCGATGCGGAAGGGGATACGGCGCGGCTCGTGGAGACGGATCGAGCCGCGGCCGGAGCCTAACAGCCCGTGATCGGCGTGCTGAACAGATAGCGGTCGCCCGGCCCGTAATAGAGATATTCGATCTCGCCGCCGAGATCGATCAGTTCGCGGGTTTCGGGCCGCGCGCAGATGGTCTGCCGGTTCTGGGTCGACGCGAATTGCCGGAATTGCGCGGTCTGCGTGTCGTTCAGGTCCCGCGATATTTCATAGCGATACTGGATACGAACGCCCTGCGCGCGCGCCGCCGTCATCGTCGTCAGTTCGTCGATCACGATCGGTGCGGACGCATTGACCTGCCGCACGGCCTCGACGAGCTGGGCCTCGAGGGCCGGATTGGCCGGGCGGGCGCCGGCGGCAGGCGCAGCCGGCTCGTCCTTGCCGTCAGCCCCCGCCGATCCTGCGCTTGCCGCCGATCCGGCATCTCCGGCAGACTCTGCCGAAGACGGCACCTCCGCCTCGTCCCGATCGAGCAATCGCGGGATCAGCAGGACCGCCAGAAATGCCGAGATCGCCGCCACGGCAATGATGATGATGTTCCTGTTCATCGCAAATGATCCCCCTGCGCCATATTTCATACCGGCCCGGCGCCGCGCAAGCCCACATATCGGCGGTGCCAAAGATTATCTTCGCCATCGTTCAAAACTGTGATCTGGATCGTAACCTCGCACCCGATTATCGCGAATAGACAGCAAGACCTTTCAAACCCGGAGTCGATCATGCGCGCCATGACCATCATTCTCGTTTCCGCCGCGGCGACCCTCGGCATCGCCGCCTGCACTCCCGAAGCGGAGACCGTGCCCGACACCGTCGAACAGACGGCAGGCGAACCGCTCGAGCATTCGGGGCCCGCGGTCGGCGAAACGATTCCCGCCGAATTCCGGGTGCGCGATGCGTCCGGCGCCGAACGGGGTTTCGACGATATCTCGGGCGAGAACGGCCTCGTTCTGGTGTTCAACCGGTCGGCCGACTGGTGCAGCTATTGCCAGGGCCAGATGGTCGGACTGCGCGACATCCAGGACGCTATCGAACAGCGCGGCTTCGTGCTGGCGACGCTCAGCTACGACGCCCCCGCGATCCTCGCCGATTTCGCCGAACGCGAGGATATCGAATATCCGATGCTGTCCGACGAGGGATCGGCGATGATCGACGCCTTCGACCTGCGCGACCCGCAATATGGCGAGGAAAGCTTCGCCAACGGGGTGCCGCGTCCGGCGATCCTCGTCATCGGCCGTGACGGTACCGTGCGTGCGAAGATGGTCGAGACCGATTATCGCGTCCGCCCGGAACCTGCAGACATTGTCGCGGCGGTCGACGCCCTGTAGAGACCGCCATCCTATCCCGACAGCGGGAGACCTGCCGCGCCGGCGTCCGATTGGGGCGAAAGCGTGGCATATCCTGTCGCATTATTCTCAAAATTCAGGCCTATGGGCAGGTCCCGGGTCGTCGAATGCATGGATCTAGCGGAGCTGGCTATGGCCGAGACTTTCGAACCACCGAGACCCTGGGTCATCAATATCGGCAAGAAACTGCGTCCGGCGGTCGATCGTGCGGTCGCCAAACATTCGGACGTATCGAACGATCCGGTGCTCGATCCCGCAGATTTCCCCCACACGCGACTGCTCGAGGACAATTGGGAGACGATTCGCGACGAGGCGCTGGCGATTTCCGCCCGCCCCGACAGCGTACCCGCGCTCGACGAGATATCGCCCGACCATCAGGGGATCGCGCCGGCCGGGATGTGGCGCTCTTTCTTCCTGTACGGCTACGGCTATCCGGCCGAGGAAAATATCGCGCGTTGCCCGAAGACCGCCGAGATCGTCCGCCGGATTCCGGGGCTCAACAGCGCCTTCTTCTCGATCCTGAAGCCCGGCACCCACATTCCCGATCATCGCGGCGTCACCAAGGGGCTGATCACCTGTCATCTCGGCCTGTCGGTTCCGAAGGAAGGCGATTGCCGGATGCGCGTCGACGACCAGATCGTCCGCTGGGAAGAGGGCAAGACGCTCGTCTTCGACGACACCTATCGGCACGAGGTATGGAATGACAGCGACGAGACCCGCGTCGTCCTGCTCGTGCAGACGAAACGGCCGACGCGCTTTCCCGGCAACATGATCGGCGGGCTGTTCCTCTGGGCGGTCAAGCGGACGCCCTTCGTGAAGGAGGCGCGCGCCAACATCGCCAAGTGGGACGAGACTCTCAGCGAGCTGGAGGCGGCGCGCAACGCGGACTAGCCGCGCCGCGCGCTCCACAAGCCGCTAACGGTTGCCTTGGCGCTTCACCGCGCCGCGGTGCTGGCCCACGCCGTTCCGGTTGTAGCGCCGGCGACGACGCTTCTGGCCCTGGCCTTCCGCCCGCTCGCCATCGCGCTGATGGCGTTCCTTCTGGGCGGGGCGACGGCGGTTGCCCTGCTGCGCACCCTTCGCGGCGCCGCGCGACGCGGCCTTGGGGAGCTCGGCCGCCTTCGCGACGAAGTCTTCGGGCAGCGCCTGCTTTTCGAGCTTGATGCCGGTCAGTCGTTCGATCGCCTTCAGATAGCCGCGCTCGTCCTCGTCGTTGACGAAGGAGATGGCGATGCCGCTCGCCCCGGCGCGCGCCGTCCGTCCGATGCGGTGGACATATTGCTCGGGCACGTTGGGCATATCGAAATTGAACACATGGCTGACGGCCGGAATATCGATGCCGCGGGCGGCGATATCGGTCGCGACGAGATATTTGATCTCGCCCGCCCGGAAGGCGCGCAGGGCGGCCTCGCGTTGCGGTTGACTCTTGTTGCCGTGAATCGCGGCGGCGCTGATCTTCGCGCCGGCGAGAAAGCGGACGATGCGGTCCGCGCCGTGCTTGGTGCGCGAGAATATCAGCGCGCGTTCGATCTCCTGATCGCGCAACGTCATCGTGAGAAGCGCCTGCTTCTCCTTCTGGGTAACGAACGTCGCATATTGCTCGACGCGTTCCGCCGTCGTCGCCTGCGGGGCGACCGACACCTTGACCGGCTGGTACAGGAACTGTTCGGCGAGGTTGGCGATGTTCTTCGGCATGGTCGCGGAGAAAAACAGGCTCTGGCGACGCTGCGGCAGGAGCTTCTCGATCCGCTTCAGGTCGTGGATGAAACCGAGATCGAGCATCTGGTCGGCTTCGTCGAGGACGAAGATTTCGACCTCGTCGAGCTTGAGCGCGCGCTGGTCGATCAGGTCGAGCAGCCGGCCCGGCGTCGCGACAAGCACGTCGACGCCGCCTTCGAGCTTGCGCTTCTGCTTGCCGACGGGAACGCCGCCGAACACCGTTTCGATGCGCAGGCGCAGATATTTGGCATAGCCGCGCATATTGTCCGCGATCTGGCTCGCCAGTTCGCGGGTCGGGGAGAGGATCAGCATGCGGCACGTCTTGGGCGACGGCCGGACCTCCTCTTCGGACAGATAGTCGAGCGAGGGCAGCGCGAAGGCCGCTGTCTTGCCCGTGCCGGTCTGCGCGATGCCGCACAGGTCGCGGCCCTCGAGCAAAGGCGGGATCGCCTGCACCTGGATCGGCGTCGGCGTCGTATAGTCCTTCGCGGCAAGCGCGCGCTGAAGGGGTTCGGCCAGGCCGAGTTCGGAAAACTGTGTCAAAATAACATACTCACATAGGGCGAATGCGAGCGCACGCGATCATTCGGGCGCGCAACCGCATATCGCGGGTTGCGAAACGACCCGCGTGAAAAGGGAAGCCTCAGAAAATCAAAGCGCTGGTTACCGGCCGGTTCCGCTGGTTAGCGGACGATCACGCTGCCGATTGTTGAGAGAAGCAGGGTGTCCGCTTCATGCTGCGCTGCAACACATATGGGCGATGTTGCGTCAATACGCAAGCAAATTACACGAATAGCTAAAAAGCGACCCCGATCGAGTCCGAAATGAACCGCATCAACAGGGCGGCCCTTTCGAACTGCGCCGCGACCTCGTCCTCGAGCGTTTTCGACCGGGCGAGCTTTTCGTCGCCCTCATACATCGCGAAGAAGCTCTTGCGCCGGAGATCCTCGATCAGTTCATGTTCGGGATCGAACCCCTTGGGGCCGCGCTTCAGCTGCTCGCCGAGAACATCGATGCCCCCGACCGCTTCGCGCCATCGTTCGGGCTTGTCGACGATCCGCTGCCGTATCGCGCGCAAGGGCTCGGACGGCGGGTGCCAGATCCCGCCGCCGAAAAAGCATTTGCCGGGCTCGAAATGGACGTAGAAGCCCGGCGCGTGCGCGTCCTTGCCCGCGGCATGGCGAAACTGGCAGCCGATATGCGTCTTGTACGGCGTCTTGTCCTTCGAGAAGCGCGTGTCACGATAGATGCGGAACATCGATCCGCCATTGGGACGCGGATCGACGACGATATGCTCGCTGATCGCATGGACCCGCGGCGCCATCGCCTCGATAAAGGCCGAGATCGGCGCGACGACCTCCGCCCTGTACCGGTCCTTGTTGGCATTGAACCAGTCGCGACTGTTGTTGTCCGCGAGCTCCCGCAGGAAATCGAATAGGCTCTTCGGGATCATCTACCGACCATCCTCAGTCCGTACCGCCGCGGCGCGCGTCGATGCTGAGCAGGCCGGCGCCATGCGAATAGAGGATCAGGAAACCGCCGGCGATCGCGAGATTCTTCATCGTCGCGCCCATGTCGCCCGGATGGTAGAGCAGGCCGGTGGCGACGCAGAAAGCCGCCAGCGCGAGCGCGGCATAGCGCGTGAAGAAACCCAGGATGATCGCCAGCCCGGCGACCACCTCGAAGATCGCGACCGGCCAAGCGAGCATTGCCGGAAGACCGCCCGATTCGATAAATTGGCCGAACCCCTCGATCGTCCCGAACTTCATGACGCCGGCGCCGACGAACAGCCCCCCGAGCAACAGCCTTCCCAGTAAAACGATCATCGCGATTCTCCCCTATTGTATGAAATGCCAGACTGCGCTTCCCGACGCGGCGGAGTCAAATAGCCTTGCCATCATCCGGACAAGCAAAGATCGCCGCCATACCTCTTGATAGAGCGTCGCAGGAAGGCCATGTCGGGGTCATGCTTATAGAGACCGAAACCACGCCCAATCCGGCCACCCTCAAATTCCTGCCCGGCCAGCAGGTCATGGCATCGGGAACGCGCGATTTCGCGACGCCGGAAGACGCGGACGCGTCTCCGCTCGCCGAGGCCCTGTTCAATCTCGGCGACGTGACCGGCGTATTCTACGGCTATGATTTCGTGTCGGTGACCGCGGCGCAGGGCGTCGACTGGGCCGGTCTCAAGCCCGACGTGCTGGGCGTGCTGCTCGATCATTTCGCCAGCGGCGCGCCGCTGTTCAAGGCGGGCAGCGCAGCGGAGATCAGCGTGCCGGACGAGGCGCTGGACGACGATCCGGAAGACGCCGAGATCGTCGCCCAGATCCGCGAACTGATCGACACGCGGGTCCGCCCCGCCGTGGCGCGCGACGGCGGCGATATCGTCTATCGCGGTTTCCAGCAGGGCAAGGTTTTCCTGCAGATGCAGGGCGCCTGTTCGGGTTGCCCCTCGTCCACGGCGACGCTCAAACAGGGCATCGAACAGCTGCTCAAACATTATGTGCCGGAAGTGACCGAAGTCCGCGCCGTATAGATCACGCCACATCAGAGGGGACAGAGATGGGAACGCCGCTTTCCGACGACGCGTTGGACACGATCTTCCGGACCGCGCGGACCTATAACGGCTATCACGACAAGCCGGTTGCCGAGGGGCAGATCCGGCTGATCTACGACCTGCTGAAGATGGGGCCGACATCGGCCAACCAGCAGCCCGGACGCTTCGTCTGGTGCATGAGCCAGGAGGCGAAGGACACGCTCGCCGACTGCGCGTCCGAGGGCAACCAAGACAAGATTCGCAAGGCGCCGGCGGCCGTCGTCATCGGCATGGACCCCGATTTTCATGAGGAACTTCCCTGGCTGTTCCCGCACACCGACGCCAAAAGCTGGTTCGAGGGCGATCCCGAGGGCCGCAAGGATCACGCCTTCCGCAACAGCTCGCTCCAGGGTGCCTATTTCATCATCGCCGCACGGGCGATCGGGCTGGACACGGGACCGATGTCCGGCTTCGATCACGACAAGGTCAATGCCGCCTTCTTCGCCGGAACCAGGCACCAGGCCAATTTCATCTCCACGCTCGGCTATGGCGATCCGGACACGATTTTCGACCGTAGCCCCCGGCCGGAGTTCGAGACCTTCAACGCCATTCGCTGACGCGCGGACACGATGATCCTCGCCATCGATACCACCAGCGACGCCTGCTCGGTCGCGCTGCTCGATGGTGACAGGCTGGTTGCCGAGCGACACGAGATCGTCGGCCGCGGCCATGCCGAGAAACTCGTGCCGATGATCGCCGGGCTGCCCGACGGCGGGAAGGCGGACGCGATCCTCGTCGATTGCGGGCCGGGCAGTTTCACCGGGCTGCGGGTTGGACTGGCCACCGCCCGGGCGCTCGGCCTGGGCTGGGACGCGGAGGTTCATGGTTACTCGTCGCTTGCCTTGATGGCGGCAATGGCCTTTTCGGATGCCGATGCACCCGATAGACTGGCCGTGACGATCCTAGGAGGTCATGGTGAGATGTTCGTCCAGCGCTTCGGCAAAACACCGTTCGAAGAGATAGCGCCGATGGCGTCGCTCGTCCCCGATGCCGCCGTCGCGGAGATCGAGGAGGATTGGGTGATCGGCAACGGCGCGGCCGAGATCGTTGCGTTGGCGGGCCGCGGCACGGCCCGGGATCTTGCGCCGCGCGCCGCCGCTACCGCCTTGCTCCCGCCGGCATTCAAGGCACTGCCGCCCACGCCGATCTACGGCCGGGCCCCGGACGCGAAACCGCCCCAATGACCATTATCGCCGCCCGGGATTCTGCGATCGACAGCGAAGGACGCCGAGACCTTGACGATATCATGACCATTATGGAGGATGCCTTCGAACCGCGCTTCGGCGAAGGCTGGTCGCGGTCCCAGTGCAGCGGCATATTGGGCGATGCCCACAGTTGGGTCACGATTTCGCGGGAGAATGACGAGCCCGCCGGTTTCGCGCTTTCGCGCATGATCGTGGACGAGGCCGAGCTGCTGCTGATCGCGGTCAGGCCGGCCTTCCGGGGGAAAGGCATCGGGCGGGAGCTGTTGCAGCGAGTATGCGGCACGGCCGCCGACCGCGGCGCCAAGCGCCTCCACCTGGAAGTTCGCGAGGGAAACGCCGCCGCGAATCTCTATCACGCCATGGGATTCGAGAAAATCGGCCGCCGCCGAAACTATTACAGTGGCGGAAACGGTGAACGGTTCGACGCAATTACATTGGCACTTCAAATAGATCGCGATAGTCCGTAACTTTCGTTACCAAACTAGTTGATTTCTCCATTATGAACCCACATCTACGCGGAGGGCCGCTTCGCGCACATTTGCACAAAATCACGAAATGGGATCGCACAAGATGACGGATACAGTCGACATGACGGAAACCTTGATAACGCTGACTGCCGATATCGTATCGGCGCATGTGAGCAACAACAGCGTCGCAGTGTCCGACCTGCCGCTGCTTATACAGAACGTCCATAGCGCGCTCAGCGAACTCGACGAAGCGAACGCGCCCGAGGAAAAGCCGGAACCCGCTGTTTCGATCCGGTCGTCGATCAAGCCCGACTATATCGTTTGCCTGGAAGACGGGAAGAAGCTCAAGATGCTCAAACGGCATCTGATGACGCATTACGGCATGACCCCGGACGAGTATCGTCAGAAATGGGGTCTCCCGGCCGACTATCCGATGGTGTCGCCCAATTATGCCGAACAGCGCCGCAAGCTGGCGAAGAAGATCGGCCTCGGCCGCAAGCCCGGCAGCCGCGCCAAGGGCAAATAGCGCGCCATATCGGTTCGCCCGAGACGAAGGCGACGGGATAATCCGTCGCCTTTCTCTTTTCAGCCGCCCGGATATTCTCTAGGCTCGAAGCCATGAACCGCAAGATCGATATCGAAGCCCTGTGCGCTGAAAAGGGCCTGCGCATCACCGAACAGCGCCGCGTGATCGCGCGCGTGCTATCGGAAGCCGACGACCATCCGGACGTCGAAGCGCTGCATGAACGCGCATCCGCCGTCGACAGCGGCATCTCGATCGCCACCGTGTACCGGACCGTGCGGCTGTTCGAGGAAGCGGGCATTCTCGAACGGCACGATTTCGGCGACGGACGCGCCCGGTACGAGGCGGCCGCAGACGATCATCACGATCACCTGATCGACGTCGAGACCGGCAAGGTCATCGAATTCGTCGACGACGAACTGGAGGAACTCCAGCGGCGGATCGCCGAAAAACTCGGCTACCGGCTCGTCGATCACCGCATGGAGCTGTACGGCGTTTCGCGCGACCGCGACGGATAGGGCGGCCGGTTGATCCGCTTCCTGTTCCGCCTGTCATGGCTCGCAGGCTTGGTCCTGCTCTGCGTACCGCTTCACCTGTTATGGCGATTGTTCCGGATGGACTCCCCGTGGCCGCAGCGATTTCTCGGCTGGAGCGCGCGCGCATGCGGAATGCGCGCGACGATCGTCGGCGAACGGGCGCCCGGGACAATCCTGTTTGCCTCCAATCACCAGAGCTGGATGGACATATTGCTGATCGGCGGCGCGACCGGCGCGTCCTTCGTATCCAAGGAAACCGTTCGCAACTGGCCGATCGCCGGATGGCTCGCGACGATGGTCGGCACCATCTACATTTCCAACAGCGATCGCCAGGCGGCCGGCGCGCAGGCCGAACGGATCCGCCGGGCACTGCATGACGGCACGTCCGTCGCCTTCTTCCCGGAAGGCAGGCTCAACAACGGCAGACTCCTGCCGTTCCGCCCGGCATTGTTCGGTGCCGTCATTCCGCCCGTCGACCATATTTCGGTGCAACCGATCGCCCTAGACTACGGCCCGCACAGTCAGGAGCTGATCTGGCCGAGCGGAACGCATGCGGCGACCAACGCACGGAGCATATTCGCCCGCCGCGGGGCCGAGGACGTCACGATCCACCTGCTGGACCCCATAGCGATCGACGAAAACTCGCACCGGAAGGACGTCGCGGAGCAGTGCGAAACGGCCATCGCCGGAGCGCTCGAGCGAACGGTGGACTACGAACCGGCGTGAGTACGGCAGCACCGGACAGTTATCCGCCAATCGGTTTTTTCGGACCGGTCCGGTTCGCCCTCCGGTTCGTGGCAATGGCCACCCTGCTGCTGCTCTGCCTGCCCCCGCATTACCTCTACAGACTGTTCGGCCATCCCTCGCCCTGGCCGTCGCGTTTCCTGTACGGGATCGCGTGGATCTGCAACGTCCGCATCGCGATCGAGGGCGTACGGCTCAAGGAAGACGTGTTCTACGTGGCGAACCATCTGAGCTGGCTCGATATCCCGATCGTCGGCGGCGTCACCCGCACCGCGTTCGTCGCGCAGGACGGGATCGCGCGCTGGCCGGTCATCGGCTGGCTCGCGGCGATGAACAACACCGTCTTCGTCTCGCGGACAAACCGGCTGAGCGTCGGAAGTCAGGTCGATACGTTGCGCGAGGCGCTCCGCGACCATCAACCGGTGACGATCTTCCCGGAGGGCACGACGACCGACGGCACGAGCCTGTTGCCGTTCAAGGCACCGCTTTTCGCCGTTCTGGCGCCGCCGCCGCGCGGCATCCGCGTCCAGCCCTTGCTGCTCGACTTTTACGGGCTGGGACCGGAAACGGCGTGGGTCGGGGAGGAGTCGGCGCCGCACAACGCCTGGCGAATCATGTGCCGCCGCGACGTGATCCCGGTGCGGCTCGTCTTTCTCGAACCGTTCGATCCCACCAAGTGCAACGACCGCAAGGAGATCGCGGCGACGGCGCGCGAACAGATTCGCCATGCGCTCTCCGCTTCTCTTGGCGGCACGGCTGTCCTATAGGCGCGCCCCATGAGTCGAAACGACCCGAAAAGCTATTTCGTCAAAAGCTTCGGCTGCCAGATGAACGTCTATGACGGCGAGCGCATGGCCGAACTGCTGGACGCCAAGGGGCTTGCGCCCGCGGACGACGCGGACGCGGCCGACCTCGTTATACTCAACACCTGCCATATCCGCGAGAAAGCGGCCGAGAAGGTCTACTCGGACATCGGCCGGATGCGGCGCGCGGACGGTACGACGCCGATGATCGCCATTGCGGGCTGCGTCGCCCAGGCCGAGGGCGCGGAAATTCCCCGCCGCGCGAAGGAAGTCGATATCGTCGTCGGGCCGCAGGCCTATCACAATCTGCCGGAGCTGGTGGAAAAGGCGGCGCGCGGCGAGATTGCGCTCGATACCGACATGCCCGCCGCCTCCAAGTTCGGCGCGCTGCCGAAACGCGCCAAACAGGCGCCGAGCGCTTTCCTCACCGTGCAGGAAGGCTGCGACAAATTCTGCACCTATTGCGTCGTACCCTATACGCGCGGCGCGGAGATATCGCGGCCGTGGAAGGCGATCATCGACGAGGCGAAGGCGCTGATCGATGCCGGCGCGAAGGAAATCACGCTGCTCGGCCAGAATGTGAATGCGTGGCGAGCCGAGGACGACAAGGGCCGGGCCCAGGGACTCGATGGCCTGATCCGCGCGCTTGACGGGATCGCGGGTCTCGACCGCATCCGCTACACGACCAGCCATCCCAACGACATGACCGAAGGCCTGATCGCGGCGCATGGAGAAATCGAAACGCTGATGCCCTATCTGCATCTTCCGGTGCAGTCGGGCTCGGACCCGATCCTCAAGGCCATGAACCGCAGCCACAGCGCGGACAGCTATCTGGCGATCATCGAGCGGGTCCGCGCCGCCCGGCCCGACATAGCGATATCGGGCGATTTCATCGTCGGCTTCCCGGGCGAAAGCGATGCGGATTTCGAGGCGACGCTCGATATCGTCCGCGCGACCGATTATGCGCAGGCCTTCTCGTTCAAGTACAGCGCCCGGCCGGGCACGCCGGCGGCGGAAATGACCGACGACTTCGTGGCGCCGGAACTGGCGGACGAACGGCTGCAGCGTCTCCAGGCCCTGCTCAACGAGCAGCAGTACGCGTTCAACCGGCAGACCGTCGGCCGGCGCACGACCCTGCTGCTCGAACGGGACGGCCGCAAACCCGGCCAGCGCATCGGCAAATCGCCCTGGCTGCAATCGGTCC
>NZ_JBQLZM010000068.1:0-10262 GCF_052168275.1 Parasphingopyxis sp.
GGCACCGGCCCGCACCCCCTCCCGGCCTCCCAATAGAATACACTGAATGGGAGGTCGGGAGGGGGTGCGGGCCGGTGCGGCGCTCGACCGAATGATCGAGCCCGACAATCAAATCTGCCGTACTTTCCCGTCAGGGAAATTCCGACAAACTAGAACCGCATCCGCGCGCTCGCGAAAACGCGGGTCGGATCGCCGTAGAAGGCGGTCAACGTGCCTTCGCGACCGAGGGTCGGGACGAACCCGCCCGTGCCGTTGGGCGCCACGAAGTTGTAGCCCGAGACGATATAGCGTTCGTCGGTGATGTTCTTGGCATGCACGCCGAGCTGCCAGTGATCGTCGTCGGACGTCCAGACGATGCTCGCGTCCCAAAGCGCATAGCCGTCCTGGTCGAGCGGGCTGCGCACCTCGAACTGGCTCGTCTCGCTGCGATAGCTGAGGGTCGTCAGGAAATTGAGGTCGCCGCCGAACGCGGGCACCGAATAGTCGAGCGTGCCGGACAGCGTCCATTCGGGCGTGTTCTGGAACACCCGCTGGTCGGCGACGTCGTTGCCGAAGGCGTCGATGAACTCGTCATATTCGGCGTTGATATAGCCGGCCGCCCAGGTGAAGCCCAGCCGGTCGCCGGCGGTCACGAAATCGCGGCCGATACGGGCGCGGCCCTCGAACTCGATGCCCCAGATCGTCGCCGCGCCGGCGTTGGACGTGATGCCGATGAAGCTGTCGTTGACGCCGTCCCCATTGGTGTCGACGCCGACCGAGCCCGGAATCTGGATGTCGGTATAGTCGGCGTAGAAGCCGGCCAGCGCGAGATTCACGGCGCCGTTCGCCAGCGAGGCGCGGTAGCCGAGCTCGAAACTGTCGACCGTTTCGGGGTCGAAGCGCATGAACTCGAAGATGTCGGCATCGTCGATATCCCCGTCGCCGTCGAGATCGGGGGCCGCCGTGGTCTGGCCGCGCGGGTCGAACCCGCCGCCCTTGAAGCCGCGCGCATAGCTGAAATAGATATTGTGGTCGGGGGTCGGGCGGAAGGATACGGACGCGCGCGGCGTGAATTCCTCGAACGTCTCGGTGCCGTCGAAGTCCGACGTCGTGGCGATCAGCAGCGCATTGTTGCCGCCGAACTGGGCGGTCGGGCCGAACAGGAAGGTCTGGCGCAGCACCCGCGACGAGCGCTCGTCATGGGTGAAGCGACCGCCGACCGAAACGCTCCACTGATCGGTGATGTCGAAGCTGAAATCGCCGAACACCGACCAGGTTTCGGTCGCGACGTCGCCGAACGTCTTCGCGGTGAGGCCCGGCAGCGGTCCGAAGGGCGGCGGAATGACCGCCCCCGTCGTCGCGAGGATCACGTCGAAATCGGTCGAGGCGTTGGCGTCGAGATAATAGAAGCCGAGCAGTCCGGCGAGCCGGCCGTCGTCGTAGACGATCTGGAATTCCTCGGAGAACTGGTCGTTCGCATAGGCGGCCGGAACGTCGAGATCCTGCGCCGGCAGGCTGTCGAAGTCGATCGGCGTCGTCGATTCATCGTCGCGATAGGCGATGATGTTGCGCAGGCGGACATGATCGCTGACCTGGATCTCGATCGTACCCGAAACGCCCCACGCCTCGACCCGCTGGCGCGGAAGTTCGAGGCCGGCGCGCGTGTCGAAGACATTGTCGAGAACCGGCGCGCCCGACACGAGGCCCGGGATCAGCCGATGGCCCTGGCGCGGATTGGAGCGGTCGTCGGTATAGTCGCCGGTGATCCGCACGAAGACGTCGCTGTTCGGCGCATATTCGATCGTGCCGCGCGCGGCGGCGACGTCCTTGTCGTAATTCTCGATCCCGAGATTGAGATTCTCGCCGAAGCCGTTGCGGGTCAGCAGCGCGCCGGCCCCGCCGACATAGAAGCCGCTGTCGCCGAGCGGCAGCGCGACCGAGGCGATGCCGTCGAACTGGCCGTAGGTGCCGGCATTGACGCGGAACTCGCCGAGCGGGCTGTCCGCAAGCCGGCGGGTGACGAACTTCACCGCACCGCCGATCGTGTTGCGGCCGTAGAGCGTGCCCTGCGGTCCGCGCAGCACCTCGATCCGCTCGACGTTGAAGATGTCGAGCACCGCGCCCTGCGGCCGGTTGTAATAGACGTCGTCGACATAGAGGCCGACGCCGTTCTCGAAGCCGGCGACCGGGTCCTGCTGGCCGACGCCGCGGATGAAGGTGGTCAGCGTCGTGTTCGTGCCGCGCGACACCTCGAAGGTGACGTTGGGCACGCTTTCGGCGATTTCGGTGATGTCGAGCGTGCCGGACTGGTTGAGCTGCTCGGCGCCGATCGCCGTGATCGAGAGCGGCACCTCGACCAGCGCTTCGTCGCGCCGCCGGGCGCTGACGATGATCGGCGCATTCTCGCCCGCCGTTTCGGCGCCCGCATCGGTCTGTGCCTGGGCGGCGCCGGGCAGGGCGAAGGCGAGCGGCGCGAAAGCGATGCCGCCGAGATAGCGGATGGCGCGGTTGCTGCGATTGGTCATTTTTGGCTCCCTGGTAGGTCGTGTTTTGTCGGTCATCGGTCGCGGCCTTCGAGAAAGGCGCGGACATCGGCGGCGGTGCGGGCCGGGATTTCCTCCTGCGGCGCATGGCCGACGCCGGGATAGGTGACGAGCCGCGCATCGGGGATCGCGGCCGCGATCCGCCGGGCATGGTCGAGCGGGATCACCCGGTCCTCCTCGCCCCACAGGATCAGGGTCGGCGCGGCGACCCGGGCGAGATCGGGCTCGGGATCGGGCAGCACGAATTCCTCGAGATGGCCGATAAAGGCTTCGCCGTTTCCGGGGCGCGCCATCATCTCCCGGATCTGTTCGATCCGGCCTGCGGGGAGGCGCGCCGGATCGGCGTAGATCTGGGTGGCCGAAGCCTGCACGCCGGCGAGCGGCGCGGCGAGCAGATAGCCGCGCATCGCATCGGGCACGGGCACCGGATTTTCGGTGACGCCGTAGATCGAATAGGCGCCGCTATCGACGAGGATCAGCCGCTCGACGCGCTCGGGATGCGCGGCGGCGAACCGCCAGGCGACGAGCCCGCCGAAACTGTTGCCGCCGAGCGTGGCGCGCTCGATGCCGAGCGCGTCGAGCAGCCGCCCCAGCACCTCGACCCGCTCGTCGGGCGCATAGCGGGTCAGCGGATCGGGCCCGGTCATGCCGTGGCCGAGCAGGTCGTAGCGGACGATCCGATAGTCGTCCGACAGGTGCTCCGCCCAGCCGTCCCAGCTTTCGAGACTCATCGTGAAGCCGTGCAGCAGGACGATCGCCGGCGCATCGGCCGGGCCTTCCTCGCGCACGCGGATCTGCGCGCCGTCGATATCGATCGTGCGGGTGACGGGCGCGGCGGGCGCCGTCCCGGCGACGGGCGCAGGCGGCGTTTCCGGCGCGCACGCACCGAGCGCTGCCGCCAGGAGCAGGGCGAGCCCGCCCGATTTCGGAAATTTCACTTTTCGTAACATCCTGTACCCTGAACGGACCGGCTATCGCTGCCAGCTTTGCCGCACTCCTAGCCGCCGCAAAGCCCCCCGGTCGATGACGGGTTCGATCAATTTCGATGGGACAATTTCGCTCAGCCTCTATCGGTGCCCGTCGGCCTCGTTCCGGTAATGGCGGGGCGCATGGCCGGTCCAGCCGCGGAACGCCCGGGCGAAACTCCGGCCGTCGCTGAACCCCAGCTGCTCGGCGATCACCGCCACCGGTTCGCCGCGCGCCAGCCGCTGCCGCGCCTCGTCGGCAAGCGTTTGCGCGCGCACGTCGCGAAACCGGGTGCCGCGCTCCTCGAGCCGCCGCCGCAGGGACGCGACGCTCATGCCGAGATGCCGCGCCACGCTGCGCTGGTCGCCGAGCCCGTCGCGCAAGGCCTGTGCGGTGCGGTTGACGATGTCGTCGCCCGCGGCGTCCGCGCCGCCGAGCCGGTCGAGCGTGCGCGCGATCCCGCCATAGATGGTGCGCGAACCCAGCACCGGACAGGCCGCCGGATCGACGGCCCAGTCGGCCACCACAGCGTCGTAGTGAAGCGCGAAATGGCGCGCGCCGTGCACGATCGCGACCCCCCATCCGGCGAGCGGGCCCGGTGCATCGTCCTTCGGCCGCCGGGTGCGGATGCCGCGAAGGGGCAGCGGCGCCTCGGCCGTGCTGCTCGATTGCAGCAGGACATGGACGTAGACGAGCAGCGCTTCGAGCGAGAAGAGGATGAACGGGTCGTCCTTGGGAATCGCGTAGGGAAAGTCGCTGTCGTCCATGACGAAGCAGAGCTCGTCGCGCGCCGTCGCCACCTGGTTGTAGCGGCCGCCATGGATGACGTTGTAGCTGGCGGCGAGCACGTCGAGCATGTCGCGCACGGTCGTCGCGTTGCGCAGCCGGTCGCGGATGAAATCGGAGGTGCCGAGCATCAGCGGGCGGGCCGAGACGTGGATCGTCTCGTCGCCGATCGCGAGCGCGATCTGTTCGCTGAGCCGGAAATAGTCGGCGAGGCTGGCGCTGCCCTCGCGGCCCGGATCGAGCAGGCCGTCCGGCAGGTGCGCGGCGGCGAGCACGGCCTTGCGGTCGAGCGCCGCCTCCGCGATGATCGCCGCGAGCGGCCGCAGCGTCGCCGCCGCCACTGTGACACTCCCCAATCCGCGCGCCTCGATCATGCTGCGCTCTATAGGCAAAGGCGCGCGCCCTGTCTTGCGACGGCTCAACCGGCCGGCCGGGGGCGCGGAAAAGGAAAAGCCGGCGCGGCGGACCGCACCGGCTTTTCGCAGGCGTCCGGGACCGGGATCCTAGAAGCCGACCCGGGCGGAAACGCCGTAATAGCGCGGCTGGCCCGGATAGCCGGCGAAGGTACCGGTCTGTTCGGGCACGGCGAAGGTCTGGATGTTGTAATAGGTGTCCAGCAGGTTCTCGACGAAGAATTCGAGCTGCCAGCGATCGTCCTCCGAGGCGATGCCGACCCGGGCGTTGATGATGCCGAACGGCTCGTTGTCGACGATGCCGCGGCCGGCGGCGCTGGTCGCGGTCGCGCTGTTGAACCGGGCGTCGACATGGAAGAGCGCGTTCAGGCTGTCGGTCAGCGCCGGGGTCCAGGTCGCCGCGCCGGTCAGCGTGTGGCGCGGCACGTTGACGAGCTGGAGCCCCTCGGCGCCGGCGAGCGGCGTCCCGGTGAGATCGTTGCTGCTGTCGAACGCGGCGTCGGTCAGCGCATAGCCGAGCTGGAAGGTCAGATCGCGCACCGGCCGGATCGTCGCGTCGATCTCGATGCCCTTGGAGATCGTCTGCTCGACATTCTGCACGAAGAAGCTGGTGCCCGAGAAGACGAGCTGCTGATAGTTGGAGAAGTCCTGATAGAAGGCGGCGACGTTGAAGGTGAAGTCGCGGCCCCAGCTGGTCTTCAGGCCCACCTCATAGGCGTCGACCGTTTCGGCCTCGAACTGCAGGTCGGTGAGCTGCGGCCCGTTGCCGCCGAGCAGCACCGAATCGAAACCGGCGCGGTCGAGATTGTAGCCGCCCGACTTGTAGCCGCGGTCATAGGCCGCATAGACGAGCACGTCCGGGTTGATCTGATAGGCGAGCCGCACCGTGCCGGTGAACTCGTCGTCGCTGAACCCGCCGGCATAGGCGCCGTTGAACTCGGTGTTCACCGTCGGGTTGCAGGCGAGCAGGAAGGCCTCGGGCACATTGGCGAGGATCAGGCTGCTATAGGGCCCGGCCGCCGGATCGAAGAAGAAGCCGCAGGCCGGCGTGTTCGCGTTGAGGCTGGCAGCGATGTCCTTCTCTTCATGGTTCCAGCGCAGGCCGAGGGTCAGCGACAGCTCGTCGGTAATGTCAATGACATTGTGCGTGAACAGCGCGATCGCCTCGGTATCGACCGTGTAATTGTCGGCCTGCTGGCCCGCGCCCGCCGGGTTGCCGGGCAGCGGCGTGTTGAACAGCGCGAACAGCGCGGGGTTGGCCGCCGCGGCCGCCGCGAGCTGCGGATTGGTGGCGAGCAGCACCTGCCCGAATTCGGGCACCGCCGGGCCGAAGCTGTCGAAGAATTCGAAGCCGGCCGCCGGATTGAAGGCGAACAGCGCGTCGACATACTGGTTGGCCTGCGCACCGAACCGGACGGTATCGCGCAGGGTCAGCGTTTCGTTGAGGTAGAAGGCGCCGACGAGCCAGTCGAGACGGTCGTCGAACGCGGTGCCCTGCAAGCGGATTTCCTGGGTGAAGTCTTCCAGGCCGGTCCGGTATCCCTCGCGATAGGCACGGTCGGCGCCCGAAAAATCGATGTCCTGGTTGCGCAGCGAACGCCAGTCGCGGAACGCGGTGATCGAGGTCAGCGTGAAGGCGTCGAACTCATAGTCGATCTGGGCCGAAACGCCCCATTCCTCGACCGCCTCGTTGAAGTCGCGGCCCGGAGTGATCGCCATGACGCGGTCTTCGGGATCGGCGGTCGCGATGCCGACATTGCCGGCGAGGCCCGCGATCAGGTCGATCGCGCCGGCCGTCGGGCCGGCCACCAGATTGACGGCGCCGCAGCATTCCTCGTCGGTATCGGCATAGTCGGCGATGATCCGGATCGTCAGCCGCTCATTCTCGAACAGCGCCTGGCCGCGCAGCGCGTAGCGGTCGATCGTGTTGATGTCGCGCCCGCTGTTGACGTCGGTGATATAGCCGTCGCGCGACCGGTAGATGCCGTCGAAGCGCAGCGCGATCGTGTCGCTGACCGGGCCGGTGATCGCCCCGCGCAGCTCATAGGCGTCGAAATTGCCGTAGCTGCCTTCGACGAAGCCGCCGAGATCGAATTCGGGCATCTGGGTGGTGATGCTCAGCGCGCCGGCCGAGGTGTTGCGGCCGAACAGCGTGCCCTGCGGGCCGCGCAGCACTTCGACGCGCTCGATCGGCGGCAGTTCGCTCAGCGCGACGCCGGCGCGGGCGCGGTAGACGCCGTCGATGAACACGCCGACCGCGGGTTCGAAGCCCGGATTGTCGCCGGCCGTGCCGATCCCGCGGATCGAGAGCGCGGTGGCGTTGGACGAGGACTGGCCCGTCGTCGCGACGAGGCTGGGCGCGAGCTGGGCGAAGTCGCGGATATCGTCGACCCCGGCATTCTCGACCAGATCGCCGCTGATGACGGATACCGACAGCGGCACGCTCTGCACGTCCTCGGCGCGCCGTGTCGCGGTGACGAGGATGATATTGGGATCGAAATTCGCATCGTCCGCCGCGCTTTCGGTGGCGCTGTCCGCCTGTCCGGGAGCCTCCGGTGCGGGTTGCGTCTGGGCCTGGGCCGGGGCGACGCCGAGGATGGCGGCGGCGCTGGCGAGCAGAATGGATTTGTTCACGGCAGGGTCCTTGCTGTTGGGAAGAGGGTAAGCGGCGACGGCGCGGCCGGGCGGCCGCGAAACGTCAGCGCTGGAGAATGTGGAGACGGGGCCGGGGATCGATGCCCGGGTCGCCGAGAGGGGTCGGCTCTTCGCGCGGCGCGGCGGCCGCCAATATCGATGGCATGGTCACTCGTCTTTCCGTTTCGGCGGATCGATCCGGCGCGACATCCGTTCGGGACCCCTCTTCCCGCCTGCCATGGTCGAGGACGCGATGGCAGGATTGCGATGCGTTTTTGCCGGCGCGACGCGCCCTATTTCGTTTCGGTATTCTTACCTAGATCGTAATTGCTTTGCATATGGTAAACGCCAGAATCAAGGCGAAAAATTCCGCATGACGGGTGATCGCCGCAATCGATTGACGGGCATGGCGGGCGGCCGGGCCGGCGGGCCGGGTCCGCTGTCGGGAGCGGATCGACCGGCGCGGTCCGGCGATGGTGGAGCCGGGGGGATTCGAACCCCCGACCTCTGCAGTGCGATTGCAGCGCTCTCCCAACTGAGCTACGGCCCCGCACCATCGTCCGCGCCGCATATCCGCGGCGGGCGCTTCCTTTAACCGCGAGAATTGCCGGGCGCAACGGTGGAGATTCTCCGCACCCCGCACTTGCCGATTGGCGCCCTTCCCGGCAAGACGGTTGCAATAGAAAACCAGAATCGAAGACTAGGAGACGCACATGCCCCGCGCCTGGCACCTGAAATCCCGCCCCGAAGCCATGCCTGCCCATGACAATTTCGAACTCAGGGACTTCGAGCAGGCGCCGATGGCCGCGGGGACCATCCGGGTCGCGAACAGATGGCTGTCGGTCGATCCCTACATGCGCGGCCGGATGCGCGACGTGAAAAGCTATGTCCCGCCCTTCGCGATCGGCGAGCCGATGCAGGGCGGCGCGATCGGCGAAGTCGTCGAGAGCAATGCGGACGGGTTCGCCGTCGGCGACATGGTCCAGCACATGGCCGGCTGGCGCGACGAGGCCGTGATCCCCGCCGCCGAGGCGCAGAAGCTCCCCGATCTCGGCATTCCCGTGCAGAGCTTTCTCGGCTTTCTCGGCATGCCGGGGATGACCGCCTATTTCGGGCTGCTCGACGTGGCGGCGGCCAGGGAGGGCGATATCGTCTTCGTTTCCGGCGCGGCCGGCGCCGTCGGCTCGACCGTCATCCAGATCGCCAAGGCCAAGGGCATGACCGCCATCGGCTCGGCCGGCGGACAGGAGAAATGCGACTGGGTCAAATCGCTCGGCGCCGACGCGGTCGTCGACTACAAGGCCGAGGGCGCGCTGCTCGACAAGCTGATGGCGGCCGCGCCCAAGGGCATCGACGTCTATTTCGACAATGTCGGCGGCGAGCATCTCGACGCCGCCTTCGCGGTCGCCAATCCCGGCGCGCGCTTCGCCGAATGCGGAATGATCTCGGGCTATAACAGCGCCGAGCCGATGTGCTTCCGCTACATCATGAACGTCATCGGCAAGGGCCTCAGGCTGCGCGGCTTCATCGTCACCGAGTTCATGGACCGGATGGGCGAATTCCACGCCGATATGGGCGGGATGCTCCAGGCCGGAAAGCTGACCAGCCAGGAAACCGTGCATGAGGGGCTGGACAGCCAGGTCGATGCGTTCATCGGGCTGTTCACCGGCGGCAATACCGGCAAGATGCTCGTCAAGGTCTAGCGGGCTTTAGTCACGGACCCGGCTTGGCGGGGGGCGGGCGCGGCCGCTAGCTGCGCGCAGGCGCGCGCCGGCGGCTGTCCGACGCGATTTCGGTTTCCGCGGGTTCCCGGCCGCGCGCGAGCGCGGCGCCGGGCTCCACCTCGAGCAGGTTGGCCAGGGTCGTGCGGAAGCGCTGCAGTTCGGCGCCGGCCAGGCGCGCCTGCCGCGTGAAGCTGACCGAGCGCGGATCGACCTTGCTGCCGTTGCGGATCAGTTCGTAATGGAGATGCGGGCCGGTCGACAGACCGGTCGAGCCGACATAGCCGATAATCTGGCCCTGGCTGACCCGCGCTCCGTTCGACGCGACGATCCGGCTCATATGCGCATAGGCGGTCTGGATGCCGCTGCCATGGTTGATCCGGACATAATTGCCGTAACCGCGATTGCGGCCGGAGAAGTTCACCGTGCCCGACGCCGCGGCGCGGATCGGCGTGCCGTAGCCGGCCGCGATATCGAGGCCGGTGTGCATGCGCCGATAGCCGAGGATCGGATGGCGGCGATAGCCGAAGCCCGAGCTCAGCCGACCGTTGACCGGCATCAGCATCTGGCCGGTCTGCTGGCCGACGCCCGACGCCTCGAACCACTGGTCCTCGCCGTCGACCGCCCAGCGCAGCAACTGGGTTTCCCGCTCGCCGCGCTCGATGCCCGCATAGATGAGCCGGCCGATCTCGACCTCTCCGGTCTCGGCCCGGCGATGTTCGACGATGATGTCGAAGGTCGCGTCCGCGCCGATATCGCGGTTGACCGACATGCGCGTCCCGATGGCGCGCAGATATTCCTGGATCGCGGCCGGCGGCGCGCCGGCGGCGCGCGCCGAACGGTAGAGGCTCGAGCCGACCCGGCCGCGGATGCGCAGCGGCGTGTCGTCGACCGCGATCGCGATCGGGTTGAGCCGGAGCGCGCCGTCGACGCGGGCGACCTCGAGCTTGAGATCGAAACGGGCGCGGAAGGCGATTTCGTCGACCGGGCGGGGCACCGTGCGGTTCGGCCGGCGCCCGAGCACGATGTTCATGATCGTGCCGGGCCGGATATCGTCCATCGGAACGGCGTCGGATATCATCGCGGCCAGTTCCGCAGCCTCGGCGGGCGCGACGCCCGCGCGCTGCAGCACGCGTTCGAACCCATCGCCGCGGCCCAGGGTCGCGGTCAGTTCGATGCGCGGCCGTTCCGGCGTTCCCGCCAGCGGCTCGACGGCGTCG